>NZ_JADBUP010000144.1:0-32699 GCF_020245605.1 Microcystis sp. M061S2
GGGGGGGTGCGTTTTTAGGAAAAAAATAACATATTACATTTTCTTGCCATTCTTTGCGTGTGGCGTGGGCTTCGGGCTGTTTTGCGGTGGGCTGTTTGCCTGTTGGCGTGGTGTGGTGGTGGGTGGTTGCATTGTGCTGTTTATGGTGGGGTTGGTGGGGTTAACTTCTATCTTCTTGGTAGAACTAACAGAAACGGGGCAAATTTGGCAGATAATCTTTTAGTAAGGTGTTTATACTATTTTTCAATTTAAAGCGAAATTTGGGGCTTATATTAAAAAAGTTAAAAATTGCTGCTATTTATTGGGTACAATATTTTAGTAGTAAAATTATAGTATTTTAGATAAAAGTAATAATATTTTGGTACTAATATTTTGGTTTTACCTATATTTGAGTACTAAAATATTATACACTATGGCAAGAGAAATTTTATTCAAAAAATCAAAGGAAAGTGAGTATGAAAAAAGCCCTGTGCCTTCCCAAGTTCCTAAAGAAGAAAAAATTAACGAAAGCATTGCAGATTGGTTAATTGCTCACCCGTTAATAAACATTTCGGGTCTTTGCAGATTGGCTGCTATAAACAGGGCAAATTTTGACAAATACTTAAAAATGAAAAAAATACCACAAAAACACGAAACAGCATTAATTAACATATTGAAAAACTATGGCTTTGGTAAGTAATTCGGGATTTCCGAATCATTGCCAACATCCCACCCTTTTCCGTTCATTGGGTTGTCGTATATTTTTATGTCGTCTGACCAAAAATGTTTTACTTCTCCTCCATTCATCCGGCAAACCCAGACCGTATTTGTATTTACCCCATAATCTATTAAAAAAATAGCTTCTCCATCTCCTAATGGTGTTTTAACATCTATGGTTGGATTTAATTGATGTATCATTTGCCGTAGGTTTGGGTGTAGTATTGTTCGCCTGTTTTTAATGGATTATTATAAACATCTTCCTCGACACCTTTTCTATATGCTTCGGATATTTGATTTTTATTTTTTTCTTTTGCTTTTTCTTGCATCCAAAGCGGTACTTCTAAATCAAAATGATGTAATTCATTTATCAACCACTCTACTGCTGTCTGTTGTGCCATAGGTTTATTTGTTTTGGTTTTTTATTTTATTCAGTTCTATAATTAAATTGTCAATTTGTTCAATTAGGTTCATTTTAGCAGACCATTCATTTGCTCCATATCCACTAAACTCTGCTCTAAAATGCCCCCAATAATGAATAGTAGAATTTAATTCAAGTTCTGCCTCAAAGCTTTGCGCATTTTGCTTGCCATCATTTGAAACTTTAATATCCATAGTTTATTGGTTTAGTATTTGTTCCTTTAGCCATTTAGCACAATCTGTGAATGTTTCCTTACACTCATCTTGTGCATATTCCCATTTATTTTCTACATATTTATTAGCTTTTTTCTCTATCTCCTCATCACTTGGTAGTTCTATTGGGGTTAAATTTTCTATTATTTCCGTTTCGGTATAGTCAAAATAAACTCCACCGCATTCGTGTTCGCATTTTTGTGCTAATTCAATAGCTTTTCTTACTTCTTTTTCTGTGTATAGTTTCTGTTGTGCCATGTTATTTATTTGTTGGTACGTTAATCTCAAAAGAATAAATAGAAGTATGTCCATGCTTTGACATAGAAAATGCGTAATCTTCAGCATCTCTCTTTTCATCTGTTGGCGAGTTTGCATAAAATCTACCATTGCTATACCAAACCACACATACATAAAGAGTTCTTTTTGTTGACACTGCAACCTCTTTTGCTTGAATTTTTTTTATTTCGATGTCTTGTTGTTCCATGTTATTTTGATTTTAGTTTTTCAATTTTTTCGTTAATTGCTTCTGCAATAAATTTACCTAACTCGTCTTGAAATTCAGCAGCTTCTTCACTGTTTTCAAACATATGCTGAATAGCACCCCACCCTCTGATAGACAACACTTCATTTACAACCTCATAAGTGCCATCGGGAAAGTCATTTATTTGAGCAATCATTTCATTGCCTTTGGGTTTATTACCCCAAATATATCCACCTCCCCATTGGTCATATCTTGCGATACCAATAAATTCTATAATTTTTTCTAAATGTTTATGTGTCTGTTGTGCCATGTTTAATCTTTTTTATAGGTTTCGTTGTAGTATTGTCCTGCTTTCCAATCCGATTCGCTTAAAATACCTTCTGCATCAATATATGCATCTATTATCTGCTGCTGAAACATTTCTTTGGCTTTACGAAATATCAAATTATTAGGATGAGTATTTTTATCTACTAATTCATAAGTATAAAGTTGCTTAATCAACCACTCCACCGCTGTCTGTTGTGCCATGTTTATTGTTTGTTTTTAGTTAAAGTATTTATTAAGAAATTAGGATTTGATGTTGATGGTCTGCCTTTGGTGTTTACCCACAATTCCAACTCATTTATCATTTCAGTTATCTTTACGTACAACACTATGTCGTTATAAAATGTAGGCCCAAGTCCTTTAAACATATGTAATAATTGCTTTGCCCACCATAATTTAAACCAAAAAGGGAGTTTACTGTAATATTTTTTCATGTTATTTCTGTTTTAATAAACATATATTTGCACAATAAAGTTAACATCTTTATCAAGCACTAACCACTCCACCGCCGTCTGTTGTGCCATGTTTAATCTTTTTTAGTGTTATTGCCGTAGATTAGATTGTAATCAAGTTCAAAACACTCATTAATTTCTTCTGTTGTTTTGCAATCTTGTGTACTGTTACCATGCACCCAAAACAACCTATTCTGCTGCTTTTCCACCTTTAATAATTCTTTTGCTTTCATTACACAATCCATAGGTGTACAATCACTATCTATCCATTCTATAAGTTGTTCAAGTGCCGTCTGTTGTGCCATGTTATTGTTTTTTTGAGTTAGGTGTAATACCATTTTCCATATCTTTCCAACCAAGACCGTTATCAATCATAAATTTCAAGCGGATTATTTCTTCTTTCAGCATTTTGTTTTCAAACTCAATCCAATCATCTTGGTAGAACTTGCACTCCGAATTGTTCAAGGCATCTACAACTGGCTGTAACGCTTCATCATCATCATCTTTAGTAAGCAAAGATATTTTGCCGTTTGTAATTTCATAATAGCCATCATAATCACCTGTATCGGCAATTTGATGTGAATGACCTTTAAGTTCCCATTTTTGTTGTGCCATGTTATTTAGTTTTTAGTTTTTGCTGTTTGCTCTAATTGTTCTACCAAATTTGCCCCTTTCTTGATAGGTTTTTTCTCTCATTTCTAATATTTTTAATAGATATTTCCAATTAGAAATTATACTGCAATCTTCCAAATAGGTCTGCTCCACCACTGTCTGTTGTGCCATGTTAAAGATTCTTAATGTTTGATATTAAAGGTATAAAGCCCATACATATTATCCAAAAATAAATAATAATAAACCTGTCTGCGACGGTTGTTTCTTTATCACCTAATACAAACATTACAACAATAATATAACCAATCGTAGAAAGTATGTAAGAAGCGTATTTGTTATTCTGTTGTGCCATGTTATAATATAATTTGGTAAAGTATAAAAAAAATAATAGCATATAAAAATAAAACTTTCGACCCAATTTTTAATTTAAAATAAAGACAATTTATTTTCGTTTTTTAATAAATATTCATCCAGCTTTTTCAATTTAACAAACAACTGCTTTTCAAATCCCTCTTGCTTAAAATGTAAGTAACTTCCGTCTGATACAATTACAGAAACAGGCACTAGTCTTTCTCCATTATCATCAATCAATAATACGTTATCAAATTTGGTTGCGTTTTTTATCAAATGTTCGTTAAAACCATAGCTTAAGTTTTTCTGGAACAAATGCCTTGACCTTATTCTTTTAATCTGCAAGTATCTTTCTTTGTGAAATATCTTTCCAATAGTTCTTGCGTGGCTTTCGGTAGCCAACTTTAATGCTATAGAAGAATATCCAGGAGTTTCTTCAACTATAAAGTAATTGCCTTGCTTGTCTGGTGGAGATGTTTTTGTCATAACCCTCTTTTTTTGTGAAACAACTTAAGATACTCCCTTGCCGTTTTTACCTTTGATTCTACCAATTCGACTACACTATCATCAAAATCTATGTCGTACTTTATTACCCTTTCGTTCACCGGTATATCATCGTATTTTAGTATTCTTTCCAATTTCGCTGCTTCAATTAAATATTCTGGACTTTCCTCCGAAATAACATCTAATCTTTTCATCAAATAATACTTTTCCGTTTCAACCAAATGGTCTGGCATATTTGATAAGCAATACACCAAAGATGCCTTTCGCCTGTTGGTTAACATCATATAACCCTGTAATTGCCACCAATAACACTTATCTATCTTTGAATCTACATTGGCAAGAAATGTCCATATATCGTATGAGGATTTGATGTCTATTACAAACTCATAATTGGTTATAATGTCTGGAGTGCCGCTTATAAATTCGTTTTCATATTTAACTTCATTCTTTTGATAAAGCACTCCATCGTACATTGACATGGTAGTAATTGAATCATCTTCTACCAATATGCCTTTTTTCATTGGCTTTGATTGCACTTCTTTTTCCCTACCATACACAGCTTTTGCATAAACCTCTACAAGCATTGTTTTTGCAGTTTCGGACAAAGCCCCAGCTTTTTTGTCTGCAACACTTTTAGGTTCTGTCATTAATTTACCTAAAGAAGAACATCTTATTTTTACGTTTTCAAACATTGTATTTGTATTTCTTTATAATTGAATGAAGTTTTTCTTGATATGCGTTTTTCAACTCTACATCTGACATACATAGCAGCTTATATGTTTCCAACTCATCAGCAGTTGTGCATTTACCAATTTGCTCTAAAATCTTTTCTTTGGTAGTTTTCTTTGATTCTTTTTCTACTTGAACTACGGGCAATTCGTTGTTTTCTATTCCCCTGTTTAAATCCTTTCCAAATACTTTGCCTATTTTCTTTGCTGCATTTTTGAAAGCCATAGAAGCGGCTTTTGGAGTAATCAATGTTAATTGTTTTGTGTTGGCAGCATATTCACTTGCTATTCCGTAAACAGCATATTGTTCTGTGACTTTTTTCCAATACAATAATTCAACCGTAACGGTAACAGAAAAGCCCACCTTATCGCTGACTATTTTAGTGTCAACAATACGATAATTCCATTGAAAGAAATAATCCATCAAATCTTCAATCAACTCAATGTCGTTAAACTGATATTCAGTACCTGTTACTTCTGACTTCTTTGTTTTAATCCAATCTTTGTGTTGAGGAGAATTTATTCCAAAACCAATTAAATTGCTTGCATACTCTTGTACAGTCATAAAAAAATATTAAAAGTTAAAAAATACACCTTAAAACTTGCACCAGATTACTTCAGTCGCTTAACGCTTGTAACCTTTTCATCAACTTTCAAAACACCAAACTTCTTATCTGAATTACCAAATTCTTTCTTTACCCGGCTAACAGTTACCATAACTACCATATAGCCGTAGTTTACTTCAACGGATTCGTTTACTTCCAAATTTTGAAGAACAAATGCCAATGATTTCTTTGCCATAGCGATTTTTTTGTAAATTTAATTAATTTATTTAATTAAATTAAAATTTTTTTAAACCACCCAAATACCAATTACCTATTTTTATGCCTTTTACATATACTCTGCCAATACAAAAACCGATGCAATACGTTGCCACATTCGATGCAGTCAGGTGGCTGAATACCCAAAACGTGAGAGTTAACGATACAAATGTTAATACTAATAAAATCTTTTTCATAATTTATGATTTTTTGATTTTGGTTTAAATATCGCTACAATTTTACCCTTATACAATGCAAGTGCTTCTTGTTTGCTTTTCGCTGGATAAAAGGATATGTCCCCGCCCTTGTAGTTCACTTGAACAACGCATGGTTTTTGAGAAGTTGGAAGGAAAATTTGCTCTACCATTTTTTATTAATTTTAAGTATAAATACCAACTTATCAGAGATTATCCCTGCAAAAACTTCTTTTTTGCTTGATTCACCTTTAACCTATATTCAATAATCAAAGATTTAAGCTCACTGATAGTTGGTTTTGATATTTGTCTTGATATTTCTCTTAAATAATCTACTGTTCCGCTTTTTTCATCATTCAGCTTATTTTCAAATACTAACAAGTTTCCATTCAGCATACAATTATCGTGTTCACTTTGCGGTCTGCAGTTCAACTCTAACCACCTTGTAGATAAATTGCTTCTGGATATAAAATGACCGCATTGAATTTGCTTCCAATGGTACTTTTTCCCGGAAGTAAAACATTCTACCATTCCACTTGTGTCAGCGTATTTTATTCTAATGTAAACTGAAAATATTTGGTCTAAATCGGATACAAGATTTTGAAAACTTTCCCTATCATCACTATCTTCATAATCTTCAATTCTTTTTTGTGTATCTTCAATGGTCGCACAACTTTTACACCTTCCCTTACTAAAAATATAAGTCATATCAAAGCAAGTAATACAACGCTTTTTCTTACGGATAATTGTGCTGTTCATAGAACAAAAGTAATTAAATTAAGTAAACAAAAAAAATTTTGAAGAGAATTATTTTAATCTATATTTGTTCCTCTTAAAAAATTAAAATTATATGGAAAATTTGACATTGAAGGAAAAAATTGACCGGGCAAAAGACGGCAGAACGCAAACTTGGATTTTGCAAAAAATGAGAGAAAGCGGAGTAAAAATGTCCGATTCCGCATTTTCAAGGAAAAAAAATGGGCTGGATAAGTTTCACGATTACGAAATTAAATTAATTGAAAAAATATTAAAAGTAAAATTATGAGTGAAATTCAGCAAAATTGGGCAGTCGTTATTCACGCAAGAGTGTTGATGGCAAAGGATATTAACCCAAACCAGAAGATATTGGTTGGCTTGATAAGTAACTTGACAAACATTGATGATGAATGCTACGCCACAAACGAATATTTTTCATCCATTTTGGGTATGAATAAGTCCTCTAATTATGTGTCAAAATTGATTTGCGATTTAGAAAAAAAAGGGTATTTAAAGACTGAATTTTTTTACAAGGAAAATTCAAAAGAAATTGAAAAAAGAGTTATCCGAATAACAATGCAATTTAACAAGGGGGGTATTGTTCAAAAGAACAAGGGGGGTATGGTACACCAACTACCAGAGGGGTATGGTACAAAAATACCAGGGGGGTGTGGTACAAAAGTACCAGGAGAATATACTCTACTTAATTCTAATACTCTACGTAATACTAATACTCTGCTTAATCAAAAAACAAATAATACACATTTTGACCAAAAATTCAATTTTGATGATTTGCTTGCGTTCGGAAAAGCCGAAATTGAAAAGCTAAATTTGGACTATAGCAAGTACGAATATTCGCTGAAAACAAAACTTGAAACTTGGCAAGAAAGCGATTGGAAAGATGGGCATGGAAAACCAATCAAAAACCCAAAATTGAAAATCAAAAACATTATTCCCTACCTCAAGCCGATGGAAATTCCGAAACCGCAGCAAAAAAAGTACGAAAATGACCTTCAAAAGGCAAGATTGAACTTTAAACCTGTGTCCGAATACTAAAACATATCGCCATTCAAGAGGAAACAGGGCAAATTTCAATTCAAAATCAAAAACAGTACAATGATACCACTCCTATAAAAATAATCAAAATTTGGGCTTTATTTCAAATAGTTAATTTAATTCTAATATAATGGTAACGATTTTTAAGAACATTTTTAGCAAAGAACCTTTTTACGTTTCAGTTGAAGAAGCATTAAATCGGATAAAAACAGGGAAAAGTGAAAAAACAGTCAACGAAATACGAAATACGATAGACAAGGATAAGGCGAACAAGTTGAAGTTGAACCTTCCTTCCGTTTGTTTTTCGGGTAAATTTGGAAACGATAGGACTGATAACCAATTAATTCAGCATAGCGGCTTTATAGTTTTAGATTTTGATGATGTTTTTGAAATTAGAGAAAAGCAGACCGAAATTATATCCCAAGATTTTGTTTATGCTTGTTGGGTGTCTCCGTCTGGAAAAGGGTTAAAGGCTCTTGTTAAGATAGCTTCACCAAAAAAGCACAGGGAACATTTTCAAGCGTTACAAGATGTTTTTCCAGAAATAGACAGGTCTGGAATCAATGTATCAAGGGTGTGTTACGAAAGTTTTGACCCGGAGATTTACATAAACACAGAAGCAAAGGTATTTACCAAAGTAAAAAAGACCGAAAAGCAAGTAACATACGAAAGAACGCAAGAAGATGAGCAGGTGTTCAAGAAAATATTAACCTGGCTTTCCAATAAAAACGATGCTTTTGTAACAGGAGAGAGAAATAATTTCATTTTTAAACTTGCTTCAGCTTGTTGCAGGTTCGGAATTGAGCAATCAAAAGCGATTAATTTAATTAATTATGAGTTTATAACCAATTCGGATTTTACAAATAGCGAAGCGGAGAGGGCAATAAAGTCAGCATACAAGGCAAATAATTCCAACTTTGGAACGGCATTTTTTGACAAGGAAGTTCTTACAGACAAGGTTACCAAAAGTGAAATACCCATAGATGATACCGTTTATGACGATGGGCTAAAATTGAAAGACGTTGTTTATGGGATTGATGTAAAAGAACAAGCGTTAAGGATATACGATGAAGGATATGCACAAATTGGAGGGGTAAGCATACCAGAACTTGATGAAAGGTTTAAGCCAAAAAGGGGAGAAATTACTTTGCTATCAGGTATCGGGAACTATGGTAAAAGTTCTTTCAAGAAGTGGTATCAAGCTATGAGAATGTTGATGTACGGGGAAAAGTTTGCTTCTTTCGCTCCAGAAGATAACCCACCAGAAGAATACTACCACGATTACGTTGAAATTATACTTGGTTGCGATTGCTCACCAAATAACCCAAATAGACCTTCAAGAGAAACCTACGAATATGTCTATGACCTTGTTTGTAAGCACATTTTCTATGTTTATCCCAAAGATGTAAGCCCAACTCCCCAATATGTAATGGAGGTGTTTTTGGAACTTATTATCAAGGAAAACATTGATGGTTGCGATATTGACCCTTTCAATCAGCTTACAAACGAATATCAAAAGTTTGGCAGAACGGATAAGTATTTGGAATGGGTGCTTTCGGTATTTTCAAGATTTGCTCAAATAAACAATGTGTTCTTTTGGATAATTGCCCACCCAAGACAAATGACCAAAGCTGGAGACGGAAACTATCCCTGCCCGGACGTATTTGACTTGACAGATGGGGCTATGTGGAACAACAAAATGGATAATATTTTGATATATCACAGACCATTTGCACAAACAGACCCTCAGAACCCTACTTGTGAATTTCATAGTAAAAAAATCAGAAGGCAAAAGATTGTAGGTAAGAAAGGATTTTTTATATTTGAAATGCTGTTCAAAAAGAGAAGATTTCTTTTCAATGCTGTTGACCCTATGCAAAAAATTTTACAAGACCAAAAAATTAATTTTAACTTTGAAGATAATCAACAGCCATATAATACACAAACACAAACAAGCGAAAATTTATTTTAGTTATGATGAAAATTGAAAGTATAGCAAAAATCGGTAAAGATGCTGTAGTAAATCAGGTGAACGGAAAAACAGTTATCAATTTTAATGTCGCTCACAACGAAAGGTACAAAAACAGCGATGGTGATTATGTAGACAAAACAACTTGGATACATTGTGCTTGGTGGACTGAAAAAACAGACCTTGCCAAATACATTAAAAAAGGTTGCACTTGTTACATTGAAGGAAAGCCAGAAACAAAAACATATAAAAAAGATGATGGGGAACTTCAAGCCCAGCTTCATGTCAGAATTTCTGTATTTTCATTAATCACATCTCCAAACGTATCTTCTCCAAATGTCTGATGCAATAAGATTTGAGCAAACGCTTAACAGAGAGCAAAGAAGGCACTTTGAACAAAATGCTTTCAAGGTGTATAACCATCTAAAACCAATAAACGAAAACTTTATTCAGTTGGTTTTTACATACATTGATACACCAGAAAAATACAATGAAGTTTACACTACATTTTTAAATTCTTGGATTAAAGCTTGTGAATGGTTAAAGAAAAAGTATCCTACAATAACTATTGATGAGCATTGGTTTGAGAAAAATTATAAACCCGAATTATGATACTAAAAGACGTAACAGTAGTATGTATTGATACCTACAATGTAGGGGAAGCTATTATAGCATTAAGAAAGACATTACAAGAAGTTCAGCCAGACAAGGCATTATTTTTTACCAATACCGATGTAGAAGTAGATGGAGTGCAAACTATAGTGGTAAATGAAATAAATTCGGTAGACGATTACAGCAGATTTGTTATTAAAGAATTATACAAATACATAACAACGGGATTTGTATTGATAATTCAGCATGATGGATATGTTCTTAATGGAAAACTTTTTGACGAATCTCTTTACAGATATGATTATTGTGGGGCTTTATGGTCAGAAAAAGACGGACTAAACAACGGAAATGGAGGATTTTCTTGGCGGTCTTATAGGTTGCTTGAAACTGTTGCAAAAGATGATACTATTGAAATACTTACTCCCGAAGATGTTTCCATTTGCAGAATATACAGAAGGTATTTGGAAGAAAAATATGCATTTTTTTGGGCTCCAGATGAAGTTGCTGAAAGATTTTCTTTCGAATTGATAAAACCCAAAAACAACACATTTGGATTTCATGGATTTCACCACAAGCCATACAGACCCGTTGTTGTAATACAAAGAATGGGTGCTATGGGTGATGTTATTGGTGTTGAACCTGTTTTAGCACATTATTATAAAGCCGGGTATGAAGTTGTACTAAGAACAACTCCTGTATTTTATGAGTTATTTTACAGACACCATTTTCCTGTTGTTTTTTACGAAAACTTTGACACTTCAATTCCGCACAAGTACTTTAATCTTGATATGTCTTATGAATCGTTTCCAAAAGAATTGCATTTAAGTTCATATTTTTCTTTTGCCGGAGTTAAAAATGCAGAGTTAAAAGCCCCAAGTTTGTATTATCCAGATGTAAAAAACAACAAACTATTCAAAAAATACATTGTAATACACAACGACACAAGAGAGCAGCCATACAGAAACATAAGGAACTTTGATTTTAAAGAGTTAATTCATTGGCTAAAAAGCAAGGGGTATTTGGTTATTCAAGTTGGCACTACACAAGAAACAATTTATGGAGCATTTCAAATAAGTACAAAATCGCTTGACTTTTTGAAATATGTAGTTGGTGGTGCTGATTATTTTATTGGAATAGATTCTGGAATATCACATATAGCTGTTGCATTTGGAGTAACTTCGTTTATATTTTCTGGCTCTGTAGATTTGAATTTAATTCACCCAGATGCGTCAAACATTTATTGGCTAAACAAAAAATCTTGCGACACGCCTCTTTGTTGGCACGATGTAGTAGGGTGTGAGGGAAAAAAATGTGTAGTAAACGAAAACGAACCACCTTGTTCGGACTTTTCGTATGTAGATATATTTAACATCATAAACAAAATCAAATGAAGTCAAAAGAAAAAATTGAATTTATCCAATTAGCATTGGAAAACGCAGACCAATTAATTTCAAGTTTACCTGCAGAGCAATATCAAGTTCCCGCATTGACTTCCTTAAGAATTAGGCACTTGCTTAATAGCTTGGGAAAACTTGGTACAAGGTATCTTGAAGTAGGTGTTCACAGGGGAGGAACATTTACTGCTTCTGTTGGTGGAAATGTAAATTTAGAAACGGCAACGGCTATTGATAGCTTTGAATCAGATGTAACAGCCAACGAAGGCGCAAAAGATGATTTTTTACATTGGTCTTGCAGGTTTCTGCCAGGTTCTACAAAGTTCAATTTAATACACTCCGATTCTTTCAATCCAGAAGTTCTTAAAGAAATCCCTTCCGACATTGATTTGTATTTGTATGACGGAGACCATAGTGAAGAAAGCCAAAAAAGAGCATTGACATTTTACAAGCCGGTACTTGCAGATGAATTTGTTTTCATTTGTGATGATTTTGATTGGGATGAAGTTCAAAAAGGCACATCAGCAGGTATTGAAGAAGCGGGATATGAAGTTCTGTTTGAAAAATACTTGAAGTCAGTTGGAGACCATAACAACGATAGTTGGTGGAATGGGTTTTATGTTGCTTATCTTAAAAAAGCAGAGAAGAAAAAAAAGACAAAAGCAAAAAGCAAATAATGGTAAGTTACAGAAACGATGTAGGTAGTGGTGATTTATGGCTTGAAGTGGTAAATGATATACTTAAAGGTAGACCAAACTCAAGTTTGCTTGATTTGATGTGTCACAAAGCACCGCACACGCCTTTATTGGATTTCCAAAGCATTACGTTTGTAGATATACAAAATCGTGGACTTGATTTCCCATTAAGGAATACCGATGAATTTGTAGAACAAGATGCTATTGAGTATTTAGAAAAATCTTACACTTTTGATGCTATTATTTGCTCCGATGGAATAGAGCATTTGAGTAAAAAAGACGGAGACTACTTGCTTGAACTAATAAAAGCAAAATCAAAAACATCAATAATTTTTACCCCTTATGGAGATTATATGGTTGATGAAAACTCTACCCACCCGGATACTCATAAAAGCGGATGGACTGAAAAGGACTTTGAAAAAATGGGTTATTCGTGCATAATCTTTCCAAACTTTCATCCCGAATTAAACAAGGGTGCAATATTTGCTTATAAAATAAATTAATTTATGAAACTTGCAGGAATACAAATAGTAAAAAACGCAATTAAATACGATTATTGTTTTGAGGAATCAATTAACTCTATGCTTGAAGTATGCGATGCTGTAATAGTTGCTTATGTAGAAAGCGAAGATGGAACATTGGATATATTAACCAAGTTGAACAATCCAAATATTTACATTATTCAATTAAAGGAATCTGATTGGAATTTGTACCCAGACAAGCATAGGTTATCCTACATAACCAATATAGCAATCCAACACGCAGATAGGCTTGGTTTCCCTTACATACTTTCTTGTCAAGCAGATGAAGTTGTTCACGAAAGCAGTTATCCTGCAATAAGAAGGTTTATAGAAAAAGGCGGTGAAGCGGCAATTATAAGAAGGGTCAATCTTTGGAAAACGCCAGACTTTGAACTTAATGTTCCACACGAAAGACAACCCTGCAACACCCAAGTATTAAGACTTGCAAGGGCGAATTTTAGAGCATACGATGATGCCGAATCTCTTGGCTTAAATACATCACACGAAGTTGAATTTTGCGATGATATTGTATTGGTGCATTATGGATTTGTAAGAAAAAAAGAAGTAATGAAGTCCAAAATTATCAATATGCAGCAAGGAGTGTTTGGAATGATTGACTATGATAAAAAATTAGATGAATGTGAAGTGTTTAACCCCGATTTGTGGTTTGACCCTGCAAAAGATTTGAAACCAATTTCAGTAACTCATCCAAAATTTATGAAAGATTGGATAAAACAAAGACCATGAAACAAAGAGTATTTGAATATTTTGAATTTGTTTTTTTTGGTATTATTTTAATACCTGTTGCCGTCGTTTATTTCATTTTTACATTGCCTTTTGCAATAGCAAATTGGGTTTATTGGGAATTGTATTACTTTGATTCCATAAAGAAAAATAAATAAAAAACCCCCAACAAGTGGGGGCTTTAAAAATTCGGCTTTGATTAGACAGCCAGGGCACTCAAGGTAGCAACAGGTTGCGCGCTTGAATAAACAACTGACGGCTGATTTAAGCCAGTCGGTAAAACTTCAATAAGCGAAACTTGCGTTACGCCATTGACAACTGTGTTGGGCGGTGCAGCAGAAATGGTGCATAAAGCGGAAGGCAAGCTTATGCCAACGCCCTGAGTAGCAGGAGTGCCCAGCACATTGTTTAAGCCTCTAAAAGGTCGACCATAGCCAACGGCTCTTCCGTAAACCTGTGCTAAAAAGTGATTGTTTGCCATTTTTTAATTGTTTTTAATTGTTAATGATTGATTGGCGGTTCAAAATAATAGTAAAAAAAATTAAAATCTATGCTAAAAATAAAAACTTCTTCCCCTGCAGGTGATTTAATTGCTATGATGGCAGGAATTAAACACTTATGCGAATCTCAAAATACCAAAGCAATAATTTACCAAAGATTAGATGTTGCCGCTTTAAAATACGAGGGCGCAATAAATCCTTTTCAAGATGAAATAGGGGATGATGTAATGATGAATAGGTATATGTTTAATATGCTAAAACCATTAATTGAAGCACAAGAATATGTAGAATCATTTGAAGTATACACCGGGCAAGAATATTCAATAGACCTTGACAAGGCACGAATGGAGGTGTTTACCAATCAACCAAGAGGTTCAATAAACAGGTGGATATTTTACATTTATCCTCAAATGGCTTGTGACCTTTCAAATGCTTGGATATACCCTAAAAAACTTGACGTTTTCGGTCAATCCGATGTAATTGCAATAAACTTTACTTTTAGGTACAGAAACACATTGGCAGACTACAACATTTTAAAGCAATACAAAAACATAGTATTTGTTGGTTTGCCAGAAGAACACGCACATTTTTGTAAGCATTGGGGGCTAGATATACCATTGAAGAAATTTAACAATTTTAAGGAATTAGCGGTATATTTGAAGTCGTGCAAGTTTTTCTTGGGTAATCAATCTTTTTGCTATCAGTTAGCCGAAAGTATGAAGATACCCAGATTACTTGAATTATCACCTGTATTGCCTAATGTAATACCAAATGGAAAAGATGGATATGATTTTTACCACCAACAAGCACTTGAATATTATTTAGAAAAATTGTCAAGATGAAAAAAGGTAATTTAATAGCACCAGAAGGTAAGATAATTATTGAGGTAGATTTGGAGTACAAAAACTCACACACTTTTGATTCTGGTCAAAAAATAAGAATTGAAAGAGGGTACGACAACTTTAACGGCAGATACACAAACCCCGTAAATGGTATTGTAATAAACGGAGGAGGTCTTGAAAAGGGAACAGAAATAATTATACACCACAATTCTACACACGATACCAATAAGGTTTTTAACTACCAGCACAAGCCACTTTGCGGCATATACTCTGTTCCCGTTGATGAGTGTTATGTTTATTTTGATAAAACCTGGAAGCCCTTTGATGGATTTTCTTTGGGATACAGATTGTTTCAGCCATACAAGGGTAAGATAAACGGCATTCAGCCCACTTTGATAAAAAACAAAATATACGTTACGCAAGGGGAATATGCAGGGTCGGTTGTAAACACATTGAAATTTGCCGATTACGAATTGATATTTCAAGACAAAAACGGCAAGGAAAACAGAATTATAAGAATAAGAAATTCAGGTGAAAGAAGCGAAGTTGTAGCCATAGACCACGATGCTACAAATAAATTGACCAAATGCGAATTGCTGATAGGTATTAATCCAAACGATGCAAAATTAATTTATGAGTAAAGAACAAGAACTTTTAGCCGTAATTAAGAACTTGAAAGAACAAGTTTATAATCTTTCAAGCAAGCTTGAGTCTTACGAAAAAGATGGAATTGAAAAGCTTTTTAATGCCCTGCAAAGAAAGGCAAACGAAATGGCAGATTTGCTAAATAAATACAAATTGCAAGACATAGATATTGGCGACAAAAATTCTAAAGAATTTGAAAGATTAAAAGCAGTTTGGACTGATGCAAAAACAATATCCGAAAGCATACAGATATTAAAAATGTCTACAAATAAAGAAGAGCCGGAAAAGGAAAAAAAGGAAAAAAAATCTCCGCTAACAGCAGAAAATATTGCAGACATATACGGAAATAAAGCTGGTCAAAGATGATTACCCCATACGAAAATGGCACATCGGTAAATATTCAAGGGCTAATTTGCAATATCCCCCCAGCAGGGTATGTGTTTAATTTTTTTACCAAAGAACTTGAATATAGGGGAGTTTATCAGCGTTCCCCTAAAAAAGAAGAACAATATTGGGAAAGAATAAAAGAACCCGATTGGTACTTTCAAGTGATGAAAGATTGGGAGAATTACGACAAACACAAGAAAGAAACAGATGCAGATTTTTACGATGAAAGACTTGAGGAATACAAAAAGCAAGAATGGGATAGAAGATTAAACGGCTTTTGGTTTGCTAACAACGGAGTTCCTACATACATTACCGGGCTGCATTACCTTTATATGCAATGGTGGTCAATAGACGTTGGCTATCCAAAGTTTCGTATGCCCGATTTGGAAAAATCATATTTTCTTGATTATTGCATAGAAGATGATTTGTGTCTTGGAATGGTTGAGGTAACAAAAAGACGTTTTGGTAAATCATTTTTTGCAGGCATATTCTTAATGGAATATATCACAAGAACAAAAATGACATTTGCGGGTATTCAGTCCAAAACAGGAGGGGATGCCAAGAAGTTTTTCTCTAAAACTATTGTAAACCCATTTAGGCGGCTTCCTAAATTTTTCAGACCAGAATACGATACAAGCTTGGGCGTAAACCCAAGAACAGAAATGCGTTTCCAGAAAACAAACGTAAGGGGTAAGAAAGCCGAAGAAAATGTAGACAAAGATGAATTGGGGAGCGCTATTGACCACCAAAGTTCCGATGAAACAGCTTATGATGGTCAAAAAATACATAGATATGTTGCAGATGAGTGTGGTAAAACAGTAGAAGCGAATGTTTACGACAGACACGAAGTAGTGCGCTATTGCTTAAAGGATGATGAAGGTAGAATTATAGGAAAAGCTTTATACACAACCACAGTTGAAAAGCTTGATACCGATAATAACGGAGTTCAAGATGCCTTTAAATTATTGTGGGATGAATCCGACCAAGAAAAAAGACAAGAAAACGGAGAAACAAGCAGTGGGCTTTACCGTTTCTTTATGTCTGCTAAAAAGACAAGGAATTTTAATAAATACGGCTTTCCCGATGAAGAAAAAACCCTTCAAGCAATTCTTCTTGAAAGAAAAGCTGTTAAAAACAACCCAAGAGCATTATCTGCAAGGATAAGAAAAGAGCCGCTAACAATAGAGGAAGCATTTAGCATAGATGCTGATGATTGCATTTTCAACGTAATTAATATTGCCAAAAGGGAGCAAGAATTAAAAGAAAACCCGATAATTAAAAGGAAGGTACTTTTTTACAGAGATTTAGACCAAAAAGTAAAATGGAGACAAGCAAAAAGCGATGAGGAATTTCATTGGCTAATAACCCAACTTCCAGAAGAAAAAGACCAAAACAAGTACACCATAGAGCAAAAGCAGAAAAAACCAGCAAGAACTCACGATGGCGTAATAGCAGTAGACGGATACTCGAACTCTCAAGGCGGTAAATTTGGCTCAAAGGCAAGTGCATGGATTGGTAGAAGATGGGATATGTCTGATGCTAAAAACACAGGAAAGGCAATAGGTTGGTTATATGGCAGACCGTCTGTAAAAGAAACATTGCACGAACAAGTATTGTTGGCGGCAGAATTTTATGGGTATAAGGCGTGGTATGAGCATAATTCCGACGACTACTACTCTTATTTTAAAGATAGGTCAAGAATGCTTTATCTTGGGCTTTACCCGGCTTCTGTAATTGACCCTAACAAAAGAGATGCAGAAAGGTTTAGGGGATTCCCTACTACTCCGTTTAGTTTAACAAAGCAAAACGATGTTGGTATTATGTATTTTGAATACCACGCAGACAAAATTGACTTTATTGAATTGTTGACCGATGCTAAAAAATACGACCCAAACGATAGAACTAAATTTGACATAACCGTTTCTTTTTTAATGATGCTTGTTTTAATACTTGAACCTGTACCTCCAAAGCCAAAAAAAGAACCAATGGTTAAGAGTTACATTCCTCAGTTAATTAATTAAAAAAATTTAATTTTTTTGTATAGTTTTTATTCTAACTATATTTGAATATAAATTTAACAAAAGTTGAATAGCGAACCTACATATTCAGGTCAACCATTAAAAGATTTTCAGCTTACCACTAATGTTGCCTCCAAGTCCGATATTTCATTTGGCAAAAAGGTAGCCGAGAGCATTTACTCTACACTATACGGCAATCAAACATACTTTTGGATTCGTAATAACCGATTCAGAAAAAACAGACAAATAGCGACAGGCAAAATTGATATGTCTGTGTATTTGGATAGATTAGAGATGAATGGTAAAAGCAATTATGTGAATATAAATTGGAAGCCAATATTGATAGGCAATACAATTATATCACGCCTTGTAGGTCAATGGATGTCAAGAAGTGAAAAGGTAAAAATTACGGCTGTAGATGCTATGAGCATAGCCGAAAAGAAAGAAAAGGCAGATGAAGCAGAGTATTTTTTCCAAAATAAAGAAGTATTACAAGAGATATCGGAGCAGTCTGGTGTTCCAATGATTCCACAAGGACAATTTGTAGCAGAAGATAAAGATGAATTAGACAGGTGGGTAATTGAGTTCAATAACCTTCCAGAAGAAATAAAGTTCAGTCTTGGCTGCAATAACGTATTAAGTGCTTGCGGGTGGTACACAGTTTTGAAAGAAAAAATATTGCACGATTCAGCAACAACAGGGCTTATTGGTACTTATACTTGGATGGATGAAGAAGGAGAAATTCATGTTGATTGGATAAGACCAGAAAACGCATTTTATTCTTATTCTGATTACCCTGATTTTAGAGATACAACTTACAGGGGGCAAATAAAGTCAATAAAAATAAGCGAATTAAGAGCAAAGTACGGAAAGCAATACGGAGGAACGCTAACCGAAGAGGAGATATTTCAGATTGCTCAATATTCAAAGGACTACCAGCTTACGGACAAAATAAAATGGATGCAAGACTGGAATGTGGCTTATTTAAGACCATACGATGAGTTCAACGTAGATATAATGTGTTTTGAAATCAAATCTTTTGATTCAAATGGATACATTGTAACCAAGACAAAAAAGAACAATTCAACCATTATCAGAAAGGGGCAAAAGCCAGAAAAACTTGATGATAACCAAGAGTATCTTGAAGAAAAAAGGTGGAACATATACGAAGGAATTTATTGTCCTACGGCAAGAAAAATGATAAAGTGGAACATAAAAAATAATATGATTAGACCACAAGACCCGAAAGAAATCGGCAATGTGGAATTTTCGTATTCGTTTTATATGTACCAACAACAGGATATGCGAAACGTATCCATAGCAGAAAAGATTGAAGAACCAATAGAACAAATGATTTTGGCAAGGTTGAAAATTCAGCAACTTGTAGCCAAGATGGTTCCGTCTGGAGCAGCTATTGACGTTGATGCTATGCAAGAACTTGATTTGGGATTGGGTGATTTCTCAAAACCAATGGATGTTCAAAAGATATGGGAGCAAACAGGTAAGCTTTATTATCGTGGTAGAGATGCCGAAGGTCAGCCAATTCCGCTTCCAATTAAAGAACTTGCCAATTCTGGATTTGCACCTCAATTACAGGCACTTATTCAGCTGTATCAATTTCACTACCAGGTTCTAAAAGATGAACTTGGAGACGACCCTAATCTTCTTCAACAAGCTGCAACACCAAGAGTAGCAGTTCAAAACATAGAATCTTCAAAACAATTAAGCAACAATTCCACAGGTTACGTTTACGATGCTTTTTTGTATTTAATGGAAGATACATCAAGAAAAATATCTTGTTTGCTGAATACTTCCGTTACGATGGCTGGAAAGGCATACCGGGAAATGTTCAACGAAGAAGATGCAAGAGGGAGAAATTTTTTAGCTAAAGTAGAAATGCTGCCAAGTCAATTTGAAATTGACAAATTGGAAGCAATGATGAATAATGCTATAAGTTCAACCCCCTTGCTCACAGTCTATTTAGACCCGTTCAAGATAATGCGTATTGCAAAAGAAAATGTGCAATTAGCAGAAATGTATTTTAGGCAAGGTCAAAAAAGATATATTAAATTTGAACAGCAAAAGGCACAGCAAAATGCCGAAATGAATAACCAAGCAAACCAGCAAAGTATTCAGTTAAAGGCACAAGCAGATGAAATGATTGAAAAGAAGAAGTCCGAATCAAAGCAAAAAGAATTGGTTATTCAAGGATTGTTCGATTTGGCTAAAATTCAAGTTCCTATACCAGAGGAATTGAAGGGAGTGGTAGCAAGTGTGGTGCAAAACTTTCAAGTACCTGTTGAATTAGAAAACCAACAAATTCAGCAGTCAATACAAGAGCAGCAGCAACAAGCGGAAATGGAACAACAACAACCAATAGAAAATGAAGCACAGCCCTAAAGATGTAATGTTAAAAAGAAAAGACGGAAGTTATTCTAGACGTGGACTTTGGGATAATTTGAGGAGAAAAGCAGCCCAAAATAAGAAAACTGGCACTAAACCTAAAGAACCTACTCAAGCTATGATAACTCAAGAAAAAAAGATAAAAGCTAAAGAAAAATGATATTATCTATTGATAGTGAAAGCAAAAAAAAATACTTTTCTGGTCAACAGAAGGGCGGAGTTATTTACAAAATAACTAATAACATAAATAATAATTTTTACATAGGAAGCACAAATAATTTAATAAAAAGGTATTATACTCACATTAATCATATGCGTTTGGGTAAAAATACATGCCCAAAGTTAATTAGAGCAGTTAGTAAATATGGAGAAAACAACTTTAAATTTGAGATTGTTTGTGAATGCCCTACTGATAAAATTATTGAAACAGAACAAAAATACATAGATAATCTTAAGCCACATTACAATGTAGCTAAAATTGCTGGTAGTAATCTTGGAATAAAGAGAACTGATGAGGTTAAACTAAAAAAATCAGTTTCTCAAAAACAAAAATGGAAAAATAAAACTTATAGAGAGGAGCATTTAAAAAATTTATCAAAGAATTGGAAAGCTGGTACTAATCACTGGGCGGCTAAACTAACAGAAGAGCAAGTAATTGAGATTAAAAAACAATTGGCAAACGGAATTATTCCCAAGCAGGTGTCAGACAATTTAAATGTAAGTTACTATTCTGTAAAAGATATTTGCAGAGGAAAAACTTGGAAACATATTGAAATTTGTACCTTTAACCAATCACAAGAAAAAAAATAAAAAATGGCAACAGCAACTAAAGTTTTGATTACATTATCAAAAGTTAGCCCAAAAATAACAAGAGTAGTTGACGTAACAAATGTTTTTAGTGCAACGGGCGCACAAGCATACGTTCAAGAATTAAGCGGATGGGATAATTGCGTGGTACAGATAGTGTCCCCTTCTGCAGCAATAAACTTTAACACCACCAGCGACAATGGAAGTGTTACGGGAACTCTTCCACCTGTACCACAAGTCCCTGCAAACTGGGTTTCTGTTCAAGGAACAAACTTGACAACAGGAACTGCAGTAACATCTCTTGCCGCAACAGGAATTGTAAGGTTTAGCAATATTGGAGAATTTTTACAGATTATATAACCAAAATCCCATTTATGGAAGATTTGAACATTTTTGAGGAAAACACTCAAACACAAGCAGCCCCAACAGAGCCGCAAACTCAAACAGAACCTGTTGAGCAAAAAGTAGATTACAATTCATTTGTTAAAGAAACATTTGGATTTGATTCTGTTGAAGCAGCAAAGCAGGAATTTGAAAGATTAAAGCAACCTGTATTTGAAAATGAAGCTTCAAGAACATTGTACGAAGCAATTAAGTCTGGAAACGAAGAGCAAGTATTAAATGTTATTCAAGAAAAAAGGAAGTTAAATGAACTTTTGGATGGAGACATCAACGAAACAAAAGCATTTGAAATAATTAAAAAAAGCTACAAATCAAAATATTCGGATTTAACAGATGATGAAGTAGCTTTGCTTATGTCGGAGAAATATAAAGCACCGGCAAAACCAGAGAAGCAAGAATTTGAAGATGATGAAGATTATCAAGTTAAGCTGAATCAATGGCAAAGTGAATTGGACAATTACAACAAGAAGTTGATAATTGATGCCAAAATAACCAAACCAGAGTTGGCTAAGTTGAAAGAAGAAATTAAATTGCCTGACGTAGATTTCCAATATGGTTCAGAGAAGGAATCCGAAGAACTAAAAAAAGCAAGGGAAGTTTACGAGCAGTCTTTGAATACCTACTACAAGGATTTCAATGGCTTTTCCGTAACCATTACAGATGGAGAGAAAGAAATGCCTGTTTCCTTTAGTGTTTCTGATGAAGAAAAACAATCGCTGAAAGAAATGTTAAGCGATTTTAACCCAGATGAATTTTTGTATAAAAGATGGTTTTCAGAGGACGGGAAGCCGCTTGTAAAACAAATGATGTCAGATGTGTATTTGCTTCAAAATCAAAGCAAAATTCTTCAAAAGATTGGTAACGAAGCGGCAAGTCAACGGCTACTTCAACAAATCAAAGATTCAGGTAATGTAAGCGTTGGCACAACTCCGCAAAGACCTGCAGCCCCGTCAGATGAAGCCGCAATGGAACGTCTGGCAGAATGGGCTTTCAGTTCTTAATATTGCTTTTTGCGGAAAGGCATAACAACTAATACTTTTAAAAATGAGTATCCCTACTTCAAACATACTGAAGCCCGGTAGCGTGTCGCTTCCTACACAGAATCGGCAGCTTATGGTAGACCTTCAGTTGTTGACCCCTCAATTCTACAAAAAGTACACTGAAAAGTACGGAAACGAGGATTTTACTTGGTGGTTAGCCGCCCATGCTGGAATGGAAGAAGTGAAAAACAGAAACTTTTTCTGGTTTGAAAATCGTGGTAAATTGATGCCTGCCGTTACCAATAACGGTACTGTTGCAGCAACTCCCGGTGCTACTTTGACCCTTACCCTTGCCGCAGGTGACCACTTCAACGCTGGTACGCAATCGCCGCTTCGTGTAGGTGAAATTGTTCGTGTTGCATCTTCAAACATTGAAGGTAAAATTCTGACAATCAACACCACTACTCCGAGTGCATTTACCTTTACTGTTCGCCCATTGAAATCAACTGACCGCTTTGCTTCCGCAGGTTCTACCTCATTGTTAGCAGGTGAAATTTTGATTTTTGGTGGTATTTCAGAAGCAGGTGAAGCTTCAACTCAAGTAGACCCCTTGATTCCACTTGACATTCGGTACGAAAACAACATCACAGAAATTCGTGATGGCTGGAGCAATACCGACTTGGCTCAAATGGCAGATACTTTCTACGAGTACCCTGTTTCCGCAGATATGGCTGCAAATGGTGTTACTGCCTTTACCTACAAAGGAATGTATAAGACCCTGGTTCGCTACAAAAACAACATTGAAAACAAGTTGATGCGTGGTGATACCTTAACCAACACAGGTCTAAATACCAACTCCGTAGGCGCACAAGGTATTATCCCTAAAGCTATTGCAGATGGCGTAAGCGTTGGTTATACACCCGGCAACTTGGATATTTCTAAACTTCACGAAATTACCCGAGTAATGGATGTTAACGGAGCAGCAAAACAATGCGCTTGGTTGGCAGATATTTTCCAACGTCAAGATTTCTCTGATGGAATCTTCTCCTCTTACCCTGCAGGTGCTTTCGTATATGGCACTAACGAAAAGTCACAAGAAGCATCCGTAAATTACGGCTTCCAATCAATCTACATTGATGGTTATATGTTCCAAGTTAAAAAATACGGAGCATTTAACACAGAAGTACTTACTGGATACACTCCTACTACTGACTATTTCCGTAACTTCGGTATGATTTACCCAATGGGTGAAACAAAAGATAGCCGCTCTGGTGCTACCTACAAAAACATTACCATTATGTACCAAGAACCTCCAAAAGGCGGTACTGTTGGAAATGGTATTCGTGTATGGCAGTACGGTGGTGGCTCTCCTAACCCTACGGATGGCACCATGACCAATCAAATTGCGATGTTGACCTACCGTTCAAGCCGCGTATGCGCCGCAAATCAGTTTATCATCGTTCAAGACTAATATTTATAACCGCAAGGAAGGCAGTCACTATATTGATGGCTGCCTTTCCTTTTAAATTCACCATTTATGGCAAGAAAATCAGCATCACTTCAAGATGTAAACCAAGCTTCACAGGAATTTGCACCTGTAATTGACACTCAACACGAGGAATCCGCAGCAGCAACAGCAGCAACACCTCAAACACAAACCAATTTTAAAGTCTACAAGCTTTCCGATGTTTCCAAAAACGGAGACTTTCACATGGAAGGTATTGATGATGTCTGGAATCCAGAAAAGAAAAGAATGGAGCGTATCCGTCTTTTAAGAGGATTCCCAAGCATTTATTTGGAAGACCAGAAAACCCTTACCGAAGATTTTATTAAGGCAAACAGGCGTAGTTTAATTTTTCAGCGTAGGGTATTGAGAGTGCCTTCTTATGACACAGCCGCTATTGAATTTTTGGAAAAGTGTAATGCAAATCTTGACAACCCAAACAGAAAGGGCTTCAAAAGAAACACCTTCTATGAGTGGAATCCGTTAAGGCAAGCAGAAATTGACCGCCAAAAACGTATGGTAAGAATTGAAGCAATCAAACTTGCTGGAAGAGCTTCCGAAGAAGAAATGAGAAAACACGCAAACTATTTGAACATTAGTTTCGTTGATGAAATGGGCTTCCCTAAATCAGTTGATGCGCTTCGCAACGACTATGAAATGTATGCGGAAATGCAGCCCAATAAGTTTATTAAATCATTCGGAAGCAAGGAAGTTGACGTTGCATACGTTGTTAAAAAAGCAATCATTGACAGCAAGATTGACTTGACAAGCAAGCCCGGAACTGCTTATTGGTCAAATGACGGTGGCTTTATCTGTAAGATACCACCAGAAAGAACCCCACACGAATACTTGGTTGATTTCGCATTGTTTCAGCAAGATGAAAGCAAAGCTTTTTTGGAACAATTAAAAAAATTGTCCTAAATTAGCTTTCTGATTTCGTTATCAACCATGCTTTCTTATGGATTGCGACCATAAGACTAAAAACCACTAAAAAAATTAGTGGTTTTTAAATTTTAATTAAAATTGAAAAATATGGTAAAATATTCAGAATGGCTTGTTTCAGTTAAAAAAATACAAGAAATGTTAGAAATGCAATCAAGCCACATAAGATGTTTAATAAAAAGCAATGCTCCTAAAAAATTCATTGAGAATGCAAAGGAGATGTATATTTATTATTCTAATTTAAAAGTTAAAAAGTATAAACAAAAATATATAATTGACAAATGATACACATACATCCGCTAAATGACATCAAGGAGCATGATACATCTGACAAGGGAAACACATGTCACTGTGAGCCAACGGTGCGTGTAGCGGGAAATGAGATATTTGTAATACACAACTCATTTGATGGCAGAGAGGGTTTTGAATGGGCTAATGATATTTTAAGCAAATAATTTGTAAATTTGTTTAAATATTAAAGCTATGAAAAAAGGTACTTCTTGTTCACCCATGCGCCCCAAGCCCAAAAAGTAGCCGTTTAGGTTACAGCCCCCCGGTCAAAATGTATCGGGGGGTTTTTTATTGTTTTAATTTTTTCTACATTAATATTGTATCAAACACGATGTATGACCGTTGATGATATGTATAAAATATGCCAATACGCTATCAACAAGGCGCAAAACGGCTCATTAACACCATCAGAGTTCAATCTACTTGTAGAACAAGCGCAAAATTCTTGGGCAGATTATCTTATTGGAGAGTTTCAGCAATATCAATACCAGAGGGCGCAATCAAGAGTTAGTTATGGTCAAAATAGCAATGTAAGACAAAGATTACAACCATTCATATACAATACAAATTTGACTGTTGACGTAAATGGTTTTGTTCAGTACCCTGGCGATTATTTGCAGTACGATGCAATGTGGACTATGTACGGCTTTCAAAGAATAAGATGGACAGCACAAGACAAGTTGTACTCAATGTATAATTCTCAAATAGACCCTGTTCAAAGCAATCCGATATTTATGATTGAGGATAATGGAATGAGGTTTTTTCCAAACAATATCGCTGCAGCAAGAATGTCTTACATAAAAAAGCCGACAAGGATATATTGGGGATTCACTATTGATGGAAATGGAAGAAAAGTTTATTCACCTGCATTAAGCGAACAGCCGAAATGGTCGGACTTGGATTTGCTTGAAATCATAGCCAGAATACTTAAGCTTACAGGAGTGAACCTAAAAGACGGAGATGTTCTTCAATACGCTAATTCTATAATCCAACAAGGACAATGACAAGAGCAAAATTAATTGAAAGAATATTAAGGTTAATTTACAACGACCAGCCAACAGATGATTCATCTATAACTGTCAATTTAGTTAATGAATGGATTAATGA
This sequence comes from Microcystis sp. M061S2, assembly GCF_020245605.1. Classification (NCBI taxonomy): domain Bacteria; kingdom Bacillati; phylum Cyanobacteriota; class Cyanophyceae; order Chroococcales; family Microcystaceae; genus Microcystis; species Microcystis sp. M061S2. The sequence goes on from NZ_JADBUP010000144.1 coordinate 26,372, forward strand.
CGGCATTGGCTTGGCAGTAAAAAAGAATTACGCAGATAACCTGCAATTTGAGGGCATAGCTTCAATAAATAATTCCTTTTACACAACATTTACAAACCTTACAATTACACAAGCAGAACCAGACTTGTATTTGGTAACACTTCCGCAAGTTCCATTGGGTATAGGGGTAACAGAAGGGGTTGCAGCATTGCAAGTCTATCAAAATAATTTTTCGAAAGCAGGAGTTCCATTAAGCACATCTCAATCAGTTTATCAATCTCAAATTAGACCAATTCAAAACAAATATGTATATTGGTATGAGGGAAATAAATTATACATAAAGGCAGGAACAATCATCACAAATTACAAGGCAAAAGTGAGAATGATAAGCGGAGGGGCTTCAACAGATTTGAACTCCGAATTGAATGTTCCAGATGATTATATCCCCGTTATTGTAGAGTATATGAGATTGCTTATAGCAAACAAGCAAAGACCGATTGAACAAGCAAACGATGGAGTAGATACACCAAACTAATAAATATGGAAATGTTAAGAGATTTGTTGTTGGTAAAGCCACTTATACCTGATGAAATTAGCGAAGGAGGTCTTTTTATACCCGAATCCGCAAGAACAAGGAATTGTATGGCAGGGGTAGTAAGTAGCGGTAAAAACAGCAAGGCGCAGCCCGGAGATACGATTATTCATATCAAAGAAGCAGGACAAGAAATAATCATTGGTGGTGAACCCCATTACATAATAAGAGATTGCGACATTTTGGCATATCTCACAAATGGAAACTAATGGCAGAAGAAAAAAGAAATTTTATTACACTTGAATCGGTGATTTATGATTACATAGATGAAAGTGAGCAAAGCCAAAACAAGTATGCCAAACTTTATAACATAGCATACAGGGGTATGGAGCAGCTTGGCATTGATTTCTTTTACAGAGTAAAGTCAATAAAAATACCCGTAGATAAGACAAATTTTACAGCACCGCTTCCTGCAGATTACATCAACTATACAAAAATTGGAGTATTAAATGCTAAAGGTGAAATTATACCATTGAAATTCAACAACAAGCTGACAACATTTGCAGACCAATTACCAGACAGATTAGAGAAAACACAAGACAATACATTGATTAATTGGTACTACCCAAATACGCCGATGTTTTACAACTATTGGGATGGATATGGCTTTACCAATATTTACGGATTACCAAGCGGAACTCCATTCGTAGGGGCTTTTTCTTTGGATGTAAGCGCAGGAGTGATATTGTTAAGCCAAAACTTTGATTACGATTATGTGATGATTGAATATCTTTCCAGCCCCAATCCAGATGAGCAATATATGATTCCATTGGTGTTTAGGGAAGCATTAATAGCTTGGTTGTCATGGAGAGATATTGCTTCTATGCCAAATACAAGAAGGGGAAGCATAAGCGATAAGGCAGAAAGAAAAAGAGAATTTTACAACCAGCGTAGACAAGCAATAGCAAGATATAAACCATTGTACCTTTCTGATGCTTATGAGCAAAACCTTGAAGCCCAGAGATTAACCGTCAAAGCTTAAAAATGCCAATTATATCAAATCCCTTTAGTGGTAGATTAAATCTTGATGATGCCGATTTTAGAATATTAGGCAAGGGGGATTATATTGATGCCGTTAACGTAACAAGAGATTCGCCAGGGGAAGGTCAAGATACTGTTGTTTCTAACAACATTGGAAATGTACTTATACCATACACATTGCCTTCCGGAACAAATAAGGTAATAGGTTCAAGAGAAGATAAGAAAAGAAACAGATTATACTATTTTGTTTGGAATAGCACTAAAAAGCATTCAGTTCTTTATTACGATGCTAATAAAAATTATGTAGTTAAAGTTCTTGAAAATATGACCGACACAGGTCAGGTTGATATTCTTGAATTTAACCCATCATTTAAGATAACGTCAATAAATGTTCTTTATAGAGATTTTGAAGGAGATTTGTTGTTTTTTAGCGATGGAAATGTAGACCCTAAATGTATCAATGTTTCTGCAATTTACCCTGTATGGACTAAACAAGAAATACTTGTAATAAAAGCCCCACCAAAAATGCCGCCACAAGTGGCATACGAAAACGATTTGTCAGTAACTCAAAACAATTTAAGAAATTCATTATTTCAATTTTGTTATAGATACGTTTACGATACTCTTGATAAATCAGTTTGGAGTACACGCAGTATAGTTCCACTTCCGCAACAAAATACATTAAACTATACTTCCAATTTATTTAAGGAAAATAGTAGAATTTCAGTCAATTTTTCAACAGGAGGTCAAAGTGTAAGGGGAATAGAACTTGCTTTTAGACAAACTACAGCAGGTATAACATCAGACTGGAAACTTATTCAGCTATTTGACAAAGCAAATTTGGGAATACCAGATAATTCAATTTATTCATTTAGATTTTATAACGATAGCGTTTATACGCCTATTGATATTAGAGAAACAGATTTGCTTCAAGATTACGTTCCGTTAAAAGCTAATGCATCCGAACTTGCTAATGGTAACGCCCTATTGTATGCAGGAATAACCGAAGGTTTTGACAAGACAAATATGAATCTTATCGGAACGGGCAGCACATCTCAATTAAGCAATAATTATTTTGACAAGTGCGGAGTTTCTTTTTTTGCAACAATTAATGGCGAAACCTCTGGAACATTTTCAAGTTCAAGCGCAACTGAATTGAAAGTATATCTTTTCGGAACGGGAACTAACAATGGCGCAAACGAAGTAAGCACGCTAAACAATGCCGCAGGTGTTTATTGTATAAATATGCTTGCAGGAACTACCAACATAAGTGTAACATTCACTGTTAGTTCGGTAAATTCGGTAACATCATCTATACTTGGTGGCTTATCTTCACAGCTTCTTACAAAGAATATGACCTTTGTATCTCTTACAAATAATGTTCTTACAGTAAGATTAAATAACACCTTCGCTACAGCATACAGCACTAATACAATTATACTTTGCTCATCGGGAGTAAGATATTTGTCTGCATCTGGAGAGCCAGATAACACCGTCTTTGCAAATTCTTGGGAAAGCGGGTACACTTACGCTATACAATACTTTGATGATTATGGAAGAACTATAGGTGCGCAAACATCATTACAAGCTACATTTTACACACCTGCATATCCTTTATCAAATACAATAAATTTACCAATTACCCAAATTCAAATATATAACAGACCGCCTAAATACGCTTCTTATTATCAAATTCTTCGTTCAAATAGCACCACATATTTCAAAAGACTATTTTGGGTTTCTAATTCTGCATTTCAAGGAAGTTCAGTAAATAATGTAAAATATGCTTATATAGGAATCGAAAATATATTGGTGTATAATGAATCAATTTCTTCAACAGAAAATGTAATTTCATACGAATATACAAAAGGAGACAGAATAAGATTTTTATCAAGATATGAAGTAAACGGTAATGTGCAGCTTTTGACCAATAAATTTTATGACTATGAAATATTGGGTACAGAATTAGAAATTAATTCAGTAGTATCAAATTCTACAAAAAAGAAAAACGGGATATTTTTAAAAATTAATTACCCATCTTCAGATATAGATGCAAATTTTAATTTTTCAGGAACAGAAGATTACCAAAACTATCAGATAATAATTTATAATTATGAAAAGGCAGCAGACAAGCGCCTTTATTACGAATTTGGTAAGCAATTTTCAATAGGTAACGCAGGAACAGATAATGCATTTCATTTGGGTCTTGAACAAAACCAATCCACAAACCTTGTCAGTCCTGCAATTATATCTACCAGCAATGGAGATTTATTTTATAGAAAAAGAAAAGTTACTACATCAATAGATTTTGCTCTCAGGTTTTTGCCGATTACAACCTATGCAATAGGATATAAAAATTATTCTTTTGCTATTTCATCAGACCCAAATTGGATAATAAATTCTAATTATGAAATACAAACACAATTACCTTACATAATAAATGTAACAGGTTCGGGATTCCCAACATGGTCAGTACCTGGCTTTTATTTATTTAGAAATAAATCTACTACTAACTCATTAAATATAAGATTTAAGTTTTCTGGTACTGCAACATATACAAATGCTCCATCAAACGATAATATAACATACAAAATACTTGCTTTAATTGTTTCTAATGCAGGAGTACCTGTTTCGCCTAAATATACGGTTTTATTAGAATCATTTACGGCACTTGCTGACGAGCCAAAACAATTTAACATTGATGCAACAATAGAAATACCAAAACAAAGTTTTTTATACATTATAGGAGAATATCCAACAAGCGGTTTAACTTCTTATGTAGTTATTAATACAGAAAATATTCAATTATCAGTTGTAGGAAATCAAACTATTAATTTAATTGAAAGTTCATTTAGTGATAATATGAACTTGATAACAAATAGCAACGGCAGACCATCGGCAGTAGAAGAAAACGCAAGACAAAACTATTTTCCGACAATGATACGTTTTGGTCAAGAGTATCAATTAAATACTATACTAAACAATATTAATAGGTTTTATCCAGAAGATTTTGATGAATACGATTTGTCGTATGGAGAAGTAGTAAGACTGCATATAAGAGACAGGCAGCTTATCGTATATCAAAATCATAAAGTTGGGAGAGTTCCGATATTAACGCAAATTATCAAAGACGTAACAGGAGACCCCCTACAAGCAAATTCTGATAAGCTAATTAACAAAATTCAGTACTACGCAGGCGATTACGGAATAGGAGATGCAGCAACAAGTCTTGCTTGGAATAATTTCTCCGACTATTTTGTAGATAATTTTAGAGGAATTGTTTGTAGGTTAAGCCAAGACGGAATTACTCCATTGAGTGTGCTTTATAAAACAAATGGATTTTTTACATCTAAATTACTTCAATACAGAAAAGAATTAAATAATGGATTGACAATAAACGGAAATCCATGCATTTATGGTGTATTTGATTCAATGACAAATAAATACATTATTGCTTTAGAAGAAATAAACAGGTACGCAAGTTGTGATTTTAATGGAGGTGTATCTTTTATTGTTCCAACAACAACGTCTACAACAACCACAAGTACTACGAGTACTACAAGCACAACTACTACAACAACTACAACCACTACATTGCCAAATTGCACAAGCTACACCAACGGTAGTACCGAAAATTGGGTAGGTGATTATCAATTATGCAATGGAACATGGGTTTATAACGGAACTGTTAGCCCAGGGAATTCTATTTGCGCAATAATAGGAAGTCCGTTTACTCTTTCTGGAGCAGACCTTACGGCTGGAAGTCAATGTGGAAATTTTTATATTGGTCAGCCAATTTTTGGAGGAAGAGTTGGATACATATTCCAGCCAGGTGACCCCGGATATGATGCAAATGTTCAGCATGGCATTATATTATCAAATTTTGATGTTGCATCCACTATAGCTTGGTGGAATGGTAGCAATATATCTGTTTCAACAACTTTTGCAATCGGTTCTGCTTTAACAAATACAAATGCAATTATAGCAGCGCAAGGTTCGGGAACTTATGCAGCAACAGCAGCAAGAAATTATTCCGCAGGTGGATATACCGATTGGTGTTTGCCAACATACAATGAACTTGAAAAGTTATACATAAACAGAGTTGCTTTATCTTGGATATTGTCTGGAAGATATTGGAGTTCTTCTCAAAATAATACTTCACTTGCATGGTATTTGCAAGCGGCAGGAGGAATGGCTGCAACTAATAAATCTAATTCAGTAAATCAATATGTGAGAGCAATAAGATATTTTTAATATGGATGTATACGTTAAAATAAACCAACCGGGCAACTCTTTAGGTGCTACATTCAACATAACGACAAATGTTGGTGGAACTCCTGTGCCAAGTAGTGCAACTTTACAAGAATTGCTTGATGGAGTTATTGTAAGAGTAAACAACCTTGCAACTCAAATAATTTTAACATCTACAGGAGTTTGCACAAATTCTTTAACGTTAACCATAAATCCACCAACCACAACAACAACAAGCACAACAACTTCAACAACCACCACAACAAGTACTACTACAACTACCACAAATGGTTTTGATTTTTATAATGCAGAAGTGTACGATTGCTCAATATCATCTGATTGTAGTTTACCAACAGGATATGAAAAAGTTAAATTTCCTATAGGAACAGGAGTTATTATTGGGGCTTATTATACATTAGATTATATTACTTGGTATAAGATAACATCTACATCTACTCCAGATATAGCCGTTACATTAACAAGCGCATTTTCGCAGCTTCCTTGTCCTTGCTCTGTACCTCCTAC
>NZ_JADBUP010000145.1:0-23258 GCF_020245605.1 Microcystis sp. M061S2
CCCCTAGGTCTGCATACTGTAATTCTTGGGCTGCCCATTTCTCCATTTTTTTGCTTACCTCCACCTTGATTCCTTCTTTCAAAACTATACCTATCAATCGTTTCCCCTTTTTTTAAGTTTCTTCTCTTTTTGTTAAGAAAGATCCGACTAATGGATAGCTCTGAAAGTGAGGGTCTTCACCCCGACATTTGAGATAAATGTTGCCGATTTACCTTCCAGGAAGCTAGGAATCTGTGCTAAATTGTTGCAAGGATTATCTTCTGAGGCAGCCCTCAGAAGATAGACCATCAATCGAGATCAACTCTATCCTTTTCAACCTTAGAGTTTTAAAAATGACTAAAAATCAGCAACTTTTGGCGAAAATGGGGGGGGGTAGCCTTGCTCTCCTTCTTTCCTTGAGCTTAGGACAACAAGCTTCTGCCACCACCCTCGTTAGCAACCTACCTCCAACAACTTTAGAGACTAACGGAGGCGCAGTAAAATTTGATCAATGGGTAAGTTCAAGTTTTACAACTGGCAGTGGCATTTATGGTTATACTCTTGACTCGGTCACTCTTCGGTTCCGGGAAGTCACTGCAGATAACAATTTATCTGTCAGTCTCTATACCGACAACTTTGGAGGAATCGGTGGTTTGATAACCAGTTTTACTAAACCTAGTTCCATTACTACCACTAACGACAATAACACCTTTACCCTTACTACTCCGCAAACATTAGCCTCTGGTACTACCTACTGGTTAGTTGCCGGGATTTCAACAAGCGGCAGTGGGGAGTATTCATGGCGTATTACTGACTTTCCCGCTCAAACAGGGTTGCCTGGCTGGTCGATTGGTGATAGTTCCTTTTTTAGTAATAATCAAGGACTTACTTGGACTCCTTTTCCTGGATCTGTAATTTTTCAATTCAGCGTTGACGGGACAGTAAACACTTCTCCCCCTCCCCCTACTAATATTCCCGAACCGGGTTCCATTGTTGCCTTGTTAGGATTAGCAGGATTGGGGTTAGCCTCTAGGCTGAAAAAACTCTCTACTCGTGCTTAGAAATTAGCTGAATGGAAACATCTTTCCGTCATCGGTCTTCGATGTCTTAGTAAACGAGGGGATATCCCAGCGGTTCCCCAGTTTTCATTGGTAAATCTTCTTGATCTTATCATGATATAGAAATTTATCAATAACCACGATTAACTTTTGTAAATAAAAACAAATTACCGCTAATTTTTCGATCAAGAAAAAGTCTTTCTCAGGCAAGTTTTCCTGTATCGAGGTGTTAGCGGTGTGTTTTTTCTTATTGAACCAACAAGAAAAGCACTTTCGGAGCTTCTCGAATTTTTGTGACAAGTGTGCCATAATCTTCGGGAAATCTAGCCGCCGCGAGTGCCACCTAATCCCCTTCTCGTTCAAGGGAAAAAATAGGGTTCTTTTCCAACATTTTTGGCTTTTACGGTCAACTCAGAGGGGGAATATATCCCCTATCTGGTTTTAATCCGAACTGAGGTTAACCACAGCTAATTCTAATGTTTGCCCTTCCTTTTCTAGCTCCTTTTTGCTAAAACTTAACACTTCATCCAGACAATCAATTACTACCGTATCCCCTTCCATAAAGGCTTGTTCGAGAATTTTTGTGGCTAAAGGATTCTCTAACTCCCGTTGGATAGCGCGTTTTAAAGGTCGCGCACCGTAGGTGGGATCGTAACCAACAGTAACGATATGATCTTCTGCTGCCGCAGTTAATTCCAGATTGATTTTTTGTTCTGCTAATAATCTTTCCAGACGCTGTAATTGCAGACGAACAATGTAACGCAATTCTTCTTTTTTCAGGGTATGGAAAATAATTAAATCGTCGATACGATTCAAAAATTCGGGACGAAAATGACTCCGCAAAGCTGTTAAAACCCGTTTCCGCATCTCCTCATAATCGGCATCTTCGGAAACATTTAAAATATGGTCACTGCCAATATTACTGGTCATGACGATAATCGTATTCCGAAAATCCACCACGCGCCCCTGAGAGTCAGTAATGCGCCCATCGTCAAGCACTTGTAATAAAATGTTAAAAACATCGCGATGGGCCTTCTCCACTTCATCCAATAAAACCACAGAATAGGGACGACGACGCACCGCTTCCGATAGTTGTCCCCCTTCCTCGTAACCCACATAACCAGGAGGAGCGCCGATTAACCGCGAAACCGCGTGTTTTTCCATGTATTCCGACATATCGATGCGAACCATGGCTTCCTCGGAGTCGAACAGTAACCCCGCCAAGGCCCGCGCTAACTCGGTTTTACCCACTCCTGTGGGTCCCATAAATAGGAATGAACCAATCGGACGCGAGGGATCTTTCATTCCCGCGCGTGCGCGTCGAATCGCCGCTGCTACTGCCGTGACCGCTTCATTTTGTCCGACAACTTTTTTCTGTAAATGAGACTCTAATTCTAATAATTTTTGTCGTTCCGATTCCATTAAACGATTGACGGGAATTCCTGTCCACCGGGCGACTATTTCGGCGATATCGGCATCAGTTACCTGTTGTCTTAACAGGGTCGCCCCAGCAGCTTGAATAGTTTCTAGTTCTTTCTCTTTTACTTCTAATTCTCCTTGTAAAATTTCTAGTTTGCCATACTTTAATTGTGCCGCTTTATTGAGATCATAAGCACGTTCCGCCTGTTCCACCTGTAGGCGCAATTGTTCTTCTTCCTCTCGTAACAATTTAATTTCCTCGGCGATATGTTTCTCCGTTTGCCATTGGTCAGCGAGAGGCTTTTGTTTACTTTCTAATTCCTCAATTTCTTCGATAATTCTTTCTAAACGCTCTTGAAAAGCTCGATCTTTTTTCTCCTCTTTTTCTAAGGAGAATTTTTCCATCTGTAACTGCATTAAGCGACGATCTATCATTTCCAAATCGGCGGGTTTAGTGGTACTTTCTACCTCTAATTTTGCCGCCGCTTCATCGACTAAATCGATCGCTTTATCCGGTAAAAAACGATCGCTAATATAACGATGGGATAAGGTAGCTGCTGCCACTAGGGCCGAATCGGTAATTGTCACCCCATGATGCACCTCATAACGTTCTTTTAAACCCCGGAGAATCGAGATAGTATCCTCCACGGAAGGTTCCTTAATATAAACCTGTTGAAAACGTCTTTCTAAAGCGGGATCTTTTTCAATATGATTGCGATATTCATCTAAAGTTGTCGCCCCAATACAGCGCAGTTCTCCCCGAGCTAACATAGGTTTTAATAGGTTGCCCGCATCCATCGATCCCCCTTCCCGAGAACCCGCACCGACAACGGTATGTAGTTCATCGATAAAGAGAATAATTCGCCCTTCTGATTGGGTAACTTCTTTCATGACTGACCGCAATCTTTCCTCGAATTCGCCTCGATATTTTGCCCCAGCGATTAAACTTCCCATATCGAGGGAAATTAACTGACGATTTTTCAAAGATTCGGGAACATCTCCGTTAACAATCCTTTGGGCTAATCCTTCCGCAATAGCGGTTTTTCCTACTCCCGGTTCACCAATTAAAACTGGGTTATTTTTCGACCGTCGCGAGAGGACTTGTACCACCCGTCGAATTTCTTCATCGCGACCGATAACTGGGTCTAATTTGCCTTCTTTGGCCGCTGCTGTTAAATCCCGGCCATATTTATCTAAAGCTTCGTATTTTTCCTCTTGATTGGGTTCAGTAACCTTTTGAGTGCCGCGAATAGCTTTGATGGCTAATTCTAAATCTTGGGGGTCAAGATTGAAAGTGCGTAAACATTTCCGGCCAACCCTTTCATCTTCGGCAAAACCGACGAGAAGATGTTCGACGGAGATAAATTTATCTTGCCAACTTTCCCTGGATGCTTCCGCTCGATCGAGCAGCAGATCGAGACCACGACCTAGATATAATTGATCGACGATGGCCACTTTCGGCTGTCGGTTGGTGAAGACTTCTAGCTGTTGTTGCAGTCGCGGAATTTCTATATTAGCTTTTTGTAAAATCCGGGTGGCTAGACCGTTATTCTGCTCTAGGAGGGCAATAATAACGTGTTCCACCTCTAAGGTCTGGTTTTTAAAGCGTCGCGCAATTTCTTGCGATTTAACAATCGAATCCCAAGCTTGTTCAGTAAATTTATTCGAGTCTGTGGGTTGCATTCTGCACCAATGAGGAAAGCCAGTGTCAGAGGTATAGTATAGCAAGGAGTCTCGATCGATCACAAAGTTCTAGGATCGACAAAGGGACTGACTTGAAAGTGGGAAGTGGGGTGTAGGGTGTAGGGAAAGAAACCTCTTTCATCTGTGGTGGTGAAAATTTTTTCATCGGGTCTGAATTATTGATCGCTATTACCCAATTGGGTTAAAGCGGTCCCGGTGAGGCGACAAATTTGCCACTCTTTGAAGACCTTAGCCCCCATTTTTCCATAAAAATCGATCGCCAGTTGATTCCACTCTAAGACAGTCCATTCTAAAAGTCCTGCATCCCTAGCGACGGCAATTTTAGCCACAGCCATTAGTAAAGCTTTCCCGATACCTTGACTGCGATAATCGGGTAAAACGAAGATATCTTCTAGGTAAATCCCCGGTTTAGTTATAAAGGTGGAATAGTTAGTAAAAAATAGGGCAAAACCGACTATTTTACCCTCTACTTCCGCCACCAATGCTTCGATGTCGGGTTTTTCTCCGAATAAATGCTCCCCTAAAGCTTGACTATTTCCTGTCATTAAATGGCTGAGTTCTTGATAGGCCGCTAAGGCAACAATTAAGTCAAAAATAGCCTTGACATCGGTAGCAACGGCAGCACGGATGGAATAATTCATGATTGCTAGTCAAATCTTGATTTTAATGCTGATGATGTTTATGGGGAGATTCAGCAGGGGGAGAATTAAGATTGGAAAAATGGCCGTTATTTAATCCCATCCCAACGCTACCAATACTGAAAAGTCCCATGGACACAAAACCGGCCGCAATTGTCCCCATGGCCACGGTTCCAATGGAAACTATTCCCATAGGAACAATACCGATGGAAATAACGCCCATGGGAACAATGCCAATAGAAATTATACCGGTGGGAGCAATACCGATCGACAACCATTTTCGCCCGGAATTACCACAACTATTCTCTTTTTCTTGACCTAGATTGGAATCCATGCTTTTAACCCCGAAGATGCTTTGAGCCTTACCATCCTAGGTTAGGGGTAGAATTCTTGTCAAAAGACCGCTAGTCAAAATGGAAGTTAATTTTTTATAAAAACTATTGACTTTTAATCTTAGTTATGTATTGGCGGGATACCAGCCAGATCGAGAATTTTCGGGACTAAATCCTCTCGTTTAATCGCCATGATGTGGACACCTTGACATAACTGCTGGGCTAATTTTATTTGTTCGGCGGCGATTTTGATGCCTTCTTCGAGGGGATGAGGTGCGTCGGCGAGTCTTTGAATGATATGATCGGGAATTTGTACCCCAGGCACATTTTTATTTAAAAATACGGCATTTTTAGCTGATTTTAACAGAAAAATTCCCGCTAGAACCGGTTTATCGGCCAGCGAGGCCACCTGCTGCATGAACTTATCAAGGCACTCGAAATCCGTAACTAATTGACTTTGAAAAAACTGCGCTCCCGCTTCGATTTTACGCTCAAAACGGCGTTGAAGACCAGACCAACTTTTTGACTGCACATCGACGGCAGCCCCGGCAAAAAGTTCTAGGGAGCCATCGGGTAAAGATTTATCGTTAAAGTCAAAACCTTTATTTAATTTATCGATCAATTTTAACAAACGTACCGATTCTAGGTCAAAAACTGCTCTAGCCTGGGGGTGATCTCCTGCTTTGACGGGATCTCCGGTTAAAGCTAGTATATTTCTCAATCCCAAGGCATGAGCGCCCATGAGATCTGCTTGTAATCCGATCACATTGCGATCGCGACAGGCCATTTGACAGATGGGTTCGATGTCGTGTTGATAGAGAATAGCGGAGGCAGCCAGAGAGGACATTCGCACTACGGCGCGACTGCCATCGGTAATATTAGCCGCATGAACGCGATTTTTTAGCCAGAGGGCCATTTCTAGCATATGACTGGCATTACCCCCTTTCGGGGGAGTAATCTCGGCTGTAATCAAAAATTCTCGGTCTTGAACCGCACGTCGTAAACGAGTAGTCATCAATTTATCTAGGTTTTAATCATAAATTTTATAGTAGATTTAGCCAGGCAATGACTCGGAGGCAAGGAATGATCATCGGGCGGCCTTGTTTTATACTGGTCAGTGCTGGTGCTTGGCTGATATCAGATGAGTTAACTGGCAGGAAAAAATTTCTAATGTAGTATAATACACGGACAGTTTAACCAAATTCGTTTACAAGTGTAAAGGACAACCGATTCGATCGAGCGATCATGCAAACTCTTCCTCCTCCTACTAAAGACAAAGACGCAATCATGACCCATCCCCTCAAAATCGTCGCTTTAGGAGATAGCCTTGTTTATGGCTATGGCGACCCCGTGGGTGGCGGTTGGGCCGAGCGCCTACGTCGTTTGTGGATGGAAAGTGCCGGTCATGCCCTGTATAATTTGGGGATTCGCGGCGATCGAGTGGTACAAGTGTCCGAACGTTTAGAACAGGAATTTCGTCTCAGGGGGGAAATTCGCAATCGTCTCCCCGACCTGATTCTTCTCTCCGTCGGTGTTAATGATACAGCCCGTTTAGGCCGGCCCGATGGTCGTACTTATACCGATCAGGATCTTTTTCAAACTCAAATCGAACATTTACTCACCCGGGCCCGTTCTCTTTGCCCGGTTTTGTTTGTAGGTATGATTCCCGTGGATGAGCGGAAAATGCCCTTTTTAGATTGTTTTTACTTCAACCATCGCGATCAGTATCGTTTTAAAGAAACCACTAAACAAGCTTGTCTAGATCAAAATATTCCCTATCTCGATTTATTTGATCTCTGGATGAACCGGGGTGATCTGTGGTGTCAAGAAAGATTAATGCAAGATGGACTTCATCCCAATGTCCAGGGCTATCAATCAATTTTAGAGGATATTTTAAACTGGTCGCCCCTCACCTCCTTTGTCGGTGTGGATGGTTTTATTCAACCGTTCACAGGAATTGCAGAAAAGTGATGTCCTCTGTTCTCAGTGGTTCTAGCGGCACTACAGAAACCGTAAGAGACAGTAAAGAAACCGGTCAAATTAATCCTATTGAAAGATTAAATAATAATCTTCGACAAAGAGTTTTTAGAGCGTCGGGGTCAGTGACCGTCTATATTGTAATTTGACATCCTCACCGCCGGGGCCAGACGGTGATTACCGGCAGAAAGCCTGTTTTATTGGGTTTACTGCCTCCTATTGACAGTAGGCTAAAACTAATAATTAATATCATCGTCGCAATCACTCGTGAACTGGAGACAACAACTAATTATTTTTACCCGTTATCCGGAATTGGGGAAAGTAAAAACCCGTATGATTCCAGCCTTGGCAGCCGAGGGAGCCGAAGAATTACACCGCAAACTGGCCGAATATACTCTCAGTAAATTAGCGGGTTTGAGGAATTTTCTCTCTCTGATCATTTGCTACCATGGCGGCAGCGAGGAGAAAATGCGTACTTGGTTAGGTGAGCATTATTCTTATCATTCTCAACGGGGAAAAGACTTAGGAGAAAAGATGCAAAATGCTTTTGCCGATGGTTTTGCTCAAGGGATGACAGCGATCGCTATTATTGGCACAGATTGCCCAGAAATCGGGGAAAAAGAGATTTTAGCAGCCTTTGAAGCCCTAAAAACCCACGATATGGTTTTAGGGCCGGCGTTAGATGGGGGATACTACCTAATTGCTTTAAAACAGGTCTTTCCAGAGCTTTTTGACGGTATTCCTTGGGGAACGGGGGAAGTCTTGGCAAAAACTCAGACAATCGCCGCTAAACTGGCTTTAAAGACCGCTTATCTGCCTAAATTAGCCGATATAGATCGCCCGGAAGACCTGCCCATCTTAAAAAAATACCTGCCAGAATTAAGGTTGAACGATGACAGGGGTTCCCATGCGGACTAAATCAAACAACACTTTCACATCCCGATTCCGCATCCGCACACAACCATGGGAAGCGGCGCTACCGAGGGAATTTTCTGCGGGGGTGCCATGAAAACCGATGGAATTTTTGCCGTCACTCCAAAAACCGATCCATCTTTCCCCTAGGGGACTATTGGGACCGGGGGTGCTGACTTTTCCTGTCCAGGGACTTTTCCAGACGGGATTGCGAACTAATTCCCGCACCTCAAATTTACCGGTGGGGGTTTCCCAGCCTTTTTTGCCGACGGCGACGGTAAATTGTGCTAAAACTTGCTTATCTTGATAAACGTAAACTTTTCTCTCTTTCAGTTTTAGGACCAGATGGGTAGCGAGAGTTTGATTGGCCGCCGTATTCGGGGTGACAGTGCTGATTTGGTTAGCTTGGGCCGGATATAGGGGTAAACAAGTTAATCCTAATCCGATGATTAAGAGGGTCAAATTTCGTTTGAACGCCATTGTTCCCACACTCCTCAATTGCGATAGCGATGATTTTTAAGGATAGCAAATAGGGAACTTTTTGGAAGCTCAAGCCGCTTATACTGTGCCGGTTTTAGCTTCGTACTGCCGACAACCTTCACAGGGACCGGTGGGATTAACCGCACAACGCAAATGGGGGGAATAGGCATTAAAACGACAACTAAGATCACCTATCAAGGCCGGTTTATTTTCTGTCCCTAGAGGAATTGACAAAAAATCACTGGCCATCACCGTGCTGTATTCGTGACGATAGCGAATCCCTCTCAAACGGTTGCTTAATCTCTGTTGGGATCGGTTAATTAACCAGAGACTAACCAGAGAGGGAAAGAGGGCGAGGATAAAAACAAAGGTTATCCTGATCACGATTTCAGTTTAGGCGATCACCAGTGCTGCTAACTTATTATTGAGGCTGGCGCTAGAAATTAGGCCATAACCAGGGAAGACTTCAGGGGTTCTTCCTTTTTGCTTTCATAAACTGCCGCAGGACCGGGGAATCCTCTGGTTAGTTCCCGGACTTTAATCTCACCTGCTTGCAGGGATTTGGTCAAAATTTCCATGGCAACCACGGGTTTACCGGCACCACAGAAGAATAAATCGGCGGCGAAATAGCCGTGTTCAGGCCAGGTGTGGATCGCGATATGAGATTCAGCTAAAGTCGCCGTCGCGGTAACTCCGTGGGGACTGAACTGGTGGACACACAAATCGATCAGCGTTGCTTCTCCTGCCGTAATTCCATCGAGGATAGCGCGACGAATGCGCTCGGGATCGTTGAGGAGGTCAGCAGGTACTTGCCAAGCATCGACAATCAAATGGGTTCCCAGTTTGGTCATTTTTTTTTCAATACTCCCTATCGAAAAACCTTCACAGATTTACCAGTATAACACAATTTTTCTAACTTGTGCAAAAAAGATCAGGTTTTTTTTTGGATACTTTCTCTAAAAAACTGAGACAGTGTGGGGTGTGGGGTGTGGGGTGTGGGGTGTGGGGTGTGGGGTGTGGGGCGAAGGCTTACGTCTGCTTGACAATAGTATTGTTAGGCGTTAGGATTCGAGCGTGGTGGACTACCACTAAAATTAGCTAAATGCGATGAACAGCGACCATTTGCCCAATATTCATCCCGGTGAAATCCTCAAGTTAGATTTTCTGGAACCGCTCAATATTACCCCCTACAGACTGAGTAAAGATTTAAGCGTAGCTCAAACTCGTATCGGTGAGATTTTAGCGGGTAAGCGTGGTATCACTGCCGACACAGCTTTGCGTCTGTCACGATATTTTGGTAACAGTCCTCAGTTTTGGCTGAATCTTCAAACAGACTACGATCTCCGTCAAGCTCAGGCAAAGAATGCCGAAGTTTATAACCAAATTCCTATTACTCCCTTTGCAGATGTGGCCGAGGGGAAAAGCGCAAGGGCCTAATTTTATCTAGGAGGGGGGACGGGATTAGTGGGGACGGTGGGACTGGGAGAAGCGGCGGGAATGGGGGGATTTTCGGGTTTACGGACTTGGGGGACGGGTAACAGATAGAAAAGTAGGGCGCAAGCGACAAGACTGCCTAATCCTGCCAAAAAAGGTACTGTCCGACTGGCCGCCGATTCATTCACCTTATGGTAGCGACGGGAAACTGGCTGTAATTTCAGGGTTAGGTCAGGTAAAGTGCGAGTATCGGCAAAAAATTGGTCAATCGCTTCTATTAAGTCGAATAACTGCACGGTACTGATTTCTATGTTGACCGGACTTTCCGGGATGTTCAAGTCCGTTGATGGATACCAGACCAGACGATGGAGATTCTGGTCAATCTTTTCTAGGTACACATGATCTGGTTCATGGACGGGGTCTTGGGGATGACGAACACCACTCAAAAATTCTTGGGCATACTGACTGACCGCTTGGACCAAATTTTCCAAGAAAACCCGACCACCTTGCAGGACTTTATTGGCCCCGATTAACCGACATTCTACGTTAGTCAAAATTGAGAGTAAAGGTCGGCTATCCCCGGGGTTAGCCGGGGCGAAATCATCGCCGAAACCATCGAGAATCAGGGTACAATTGGGCAGGCTATACTGTCTTCTCATTTTTACACGATCTCCCCATCAAATAAACTAATCCAAAAGCGCTGCATTCCCGTCGTACCAGTACAAAATAATAACTGATCGAGGAGGGATAAAGCCAGTTCATTTAAAGCATTTTCATCAGCTAGATAAACCGATACTTTGGCCCTGCGGGGGTTCATGCGACTGCGAAAATTGGAGCGAAATCGTTCTAGGTATTCTGATAAAAGAAAATTATTATCCACGGGTAAACCCTTTGATTCCATCTGTTGCCGCGCTAACAGTAATTGTCGGATGGATATAGCCAGGGGTTTGGCCCGATAACTGGCAATGATAACTAAAGCTTTGGCTTGGTCAAGGGTGAGACGGTCGAGGGTGTAGGAAATTCGCCACGGATTAGTACAGCGTAAGCGCCAGAAAATAATCCGGTTTTTGATAATTTTATCGAGTCCTAGTTCTTTACAGAGGGCTAACAGGGCCTCCCCGGCACCGACTTCTAAGGATTCCAACGCTAATAGCATTAAATCGATATGCTGTTGGAGATGTAGGGCGCATTGCTGACTGGCAATCGGAAAATCGGGTAAAACGCTTAAAATAACCGGTTTTTCTGGGGCTGATGTTGTAGATTCGGGCGTTAGGCTAGTAGAGGTCATGATATAGGAGAACTAAAACACAAGGGCGATCGAGTCAGGGTATTGTAAATTGTATTGTATAGATAGCTGTCCCCCATTTTACGAGACACGGAAACCGAATGGATCTGAAATCATTGATTCGCGATATTCCCGACTTTCCCAAACCGGGTATTGTCTTCCGCGATATTACTACCCTACTCAATCATCCCCAAGGATTACGTTACACGATCGATACCCTAACGGCAAAGTGTCGCGATTACGGTTTATCCCCCGATTACATTGTCGGTATGGAATCCAGGGGTTTTCTCTTTGGTGTTCCTTTAGCATACCAATTAGAAGCGGGATTTATTCCCGTCCGGAAACCGGGTAAATTACCCGCCGCCGTTCATAGTATCGAGTATGATTTGGAATACGGAAGCGATAGGCTCGAAATTCATCAGGACGCGGTGGCATCCCATCATAAAGTCTTAATTGTCGATGATTTAATCGCGACGGGAGGGACGGCGAAAGCAACAGCCGATTTATTAGAAAAAATTGGTTGCGAGGTGTTAGGATTTGCCTTTATCATCGAGTTAATCGACCTCGGTGGTCGGGAAAAATTACCCGATTTACCGATTATTACCCTCATCGATTATTAGGTTTTTTTCTATGACGGCGACTGATGATAATTATAAGGATGCGACCGCTCGATCGAGTGCTAATGGGTTACAATCTCTCCTAACTAGCGAAACTTTTTTATATATTGTCAAGCGTGTTCTCCAGGGTTTATTAACTCTGTTGTTGGCCTCGGCTTTGAGTTTTGCTATTATCCAATTAACCCCCGGCGGTTTTCTGGCTTTGCTTGACCTTAATCCCAAGATTAGTCAGGAAACTAAAGAACAATATATTGCCCTTTTTGGTTTAAAAGACCCGCCGATTGTCCAGTATTTTAAGTGGTTGTGGCAAGTGATAACTCAGTTTAATTTTGGTCTGAGTTTTACCTATTTTCGTCCCGTGTCTTCCCTATTATTAGAGAGAATTCCAGCGACGTTATTAATGTCTTTGACTTCCATCATTTTAACCTGGGCGATTGCAATTCCCTTGGGCATTCTCAGCGCCGTCAAACAAAACCAATTTATCGATAAATTTTTCCGAGTTATCAGTTATCTTGGTCAAGGTTTCCCCAGTTTTATCACTGCCCTTTTACTGCTAATTCTCGCCCAAAATGTCTCGCCGCTTTTACCGGTGGGTGATATGACCAGTATTAACTATTCGGAATATTCCCCTATCGGTAAAGTTTTAGATATCGCTTGGCACATGATTTTACCAACTATTGCCCTGACAGTTACCAGTTTTGCTGGATTACAAAGATTGATGCGGGGACAATTATTAGATGTTCTCCGACAGGATTATATTCAAACCGCAAGGGCGAAAGGTTTACCGGAAAATAAAGTTATCTATGTCCACGCTTTACGCAATGCTATTAATCCTCTGATAACTCTTTTGGGCTTTGAATTTTCCAGTTTGTTAAGTGGGGCATTTATCGCCGAATTTTTCTTTAACTGGCCCGGATTAGGTCGTTTAATTCTGCAAGCTGTGACGGCTAAAGATTTATATTTAGTTATGGGCAGTTTAATGATGGGGGCCACTATGTTGATTATCGGTAATCTCCTGGCTGATTTACTTCTCAAAGCTGTAGATCCTAGGATTAAATTGGAGGATTTAAAGTAGGGGAAATGGGGAAATTTTATCAGTTATCAGTAAACAGTAATCAGTTATCAGTGGGGAGACCACTGCGTGCGCGTTGCGGGGGGAGATGGGGAGATGGGGGAAATTTCAACTAAAACCCTAAAACCCCAAAACCCTAAAACCCAACCCCTTTTTTCCTTTTCACTTTTTACTTAACCAACTATGTTAGCAACTACTCATTATTTACTCAGGTCAAAACAAGACGGACAATATCTAGTGGCGCGTCTGAGAAAAGGTGAAAGCGAAACTCCGGCTAGTTATCTGCTTCTGTTTAAAGAATCCTACGATGCTTTAAGTTATATCAATACCCATGCTCAGGATTTAGTCAATAATTTTTCTGTGGAAACTCTCTCAGGAACACAATTAAAGGGACTAATGCAGCGATGGGGATTTGCAGGAATTGGTTTAGTTAGTGAACCTTTGGAACCGCAAGTGCAGTTTTTAGCCTACGAAAAAGGATTTAATCTCTAAACTATGAAAACGCTGTTAATCACTGGAGTTAGTGGGTTTTTAGGTTGGCATATTTACCAAAAAACGCGCTCATCTTGGGCAAGTTTTGGTACATATTTTAATCACAATGTCAATAGTAATGACCCAAATTTAATTAAAATTAACTTAACAGACTTAGCCGCAGTTAGAGAACTTTTTCAACAGATTAAACCCGACGCGGTAATTCATGCGGCTGCCCAATCAAAACCGAATCTCTGTCAAGAATTTCCCCAAGCATCCGAGGTAATTAATCTGACAGCTTCTCTAGAAATTGCCCGTTTGTGTAGTCAATATCAAATACCGCTAGTTTTTACCTCTACCGATTTAGTTTTTGATGGTAAAAATGCCCCCTATTCCGAACACGATCCCGTTTCTCCCGTCAGTATCTACGGTGAGCAAAAAGTAGCGGCGGAAAAGGGTATTTTAGCAATATATCCTCGGGCAGCTATTTGTCGAATGCCTTTGATGTTTGGTTCCCCTTCTCCCACCGCTAATAGTTTTCTGCAACCCTTTTTAAAAACCCTCCAAGAGGGAAAAGAACTATCTCTATTTACTGATGAATATCGGACGGCTGTTGGGGTTAATAGTGCGGTGAATGGTTTACTTTTGGCATTAGAAAAAGTGCAAGGGATTATTCATCTGGGGGGTAAAGAAAGAGTTTCTCGTTATCAATTTGGTTTACTAATGGCGGCAGTTTTTAACCTTCCTAGTGAACAAATAAGACCCTGTTTACAGTCCGATGTTCCCATGAGTGCGCCGCGTCCGCAGGATGTTTCTCTTGATAGTTCTCTTGCTTTTTCTTTAGGTTATCAACCATTAAGTATTAAAAGCGAATTAGAGGCAATTAGAGATGAAATTATCTGAACAAAAGCGGACTATATTAATTATCTTGCTCCTTTTTTTTACCGCTATTCTCATGACCAATTATTTTGAGGTAGGGATGACGGGAGTGTTAGCTTTTTTCGTTGCCTATCTTTCTAAAGGAATGCGAAAAGTTAAGTAAAAAAATCAATTGTTTCAATCAACAATCTCGAATTCTATTGACTGCTCTTGGGCAAAATTATAGGTAAAATGATCGACAATATTAGTATCGCTCAATTCAAGATTATAAAAATCGATCACTGGTTGATCAAAAAGTGGGCCAGCGTGCCAAGTTCCCACCTCTAATTTAATAAAACAGTCCCCGGGGATGCGAAAAACCTTTAATTTTTCTAAATCTGGTTGAGGATGAGGACTAGGGGGGGCCACTCCCAAAAACCACTCTTGTCCCCCCAAAGAACCAAGACATTGGGTACATTGACTATGACGAGTAATTCGCTTAAATTTACGTCCGCGAGTCTGTAAACGCATAATATAAAAACGTGGCACACCGTTTTTTAAATGCAGTTGTGCATCGCTTTCATCAAACAGTTTCCCGTCATGGCTAGGGGTTATTAATTGACCGTAGGGACGGAAACTCTCGGCTGTAATTAGTTGCGCTGACAGGGGACGAACGGTAATCGAATTACTCATAAAAATTACTGCTGACTAACAGTTATAGCTGTACCATCTCGGAGAGAAAGAATATTATTAATAGCAATTCTTTCCCCGGCATTTACTCCAGAAATAACCTGATAAGCTTGCCCTTGAATTGTGCCGACTTGAATTGGTTTTTGTCTGACCACTAAACGCTCCTTGGCATTTTCTTGACCTTCTTTAGCCTTTTCTTTTTCGGCGACAAAAACAAAATTTTGCGCTCCGATGCTAGTCACTGCCGTGGTGGGAACTAATACCCCCGGTTTTTGATCCCAAATTAACCGCGTCCGCACATATTGGTTATTGCGAAGACTGCCATCATTAGTAAAGGCAAATTTCACTAAAACCGATTGGGTAGCTTGGGAAACGGTGGGGGAAATAAAAGTTACTTGACCGCGAACGCCCGGGCTGCCATCGGGATTAATAATTTCCACGGGCAAACCGACGCGCAGACGCGGTTGTAATTCCACGGGAATCTGCACATTTAGTTCCAAAGTTTTATTATTAGTCAACGAGGTTAATTCTTCACCCAGGGAGATAATATCGCCGACTTTTCTTTGATTAAAATCGCCGACAAAACCATCAATCGGGGCGGTAATGGTGTTAAAAACTAAATTCTGGCGCGTCGCCCCTAATTGCCCCTCGGCGCTGGCTACTGCCGCTTGACGACTGTTCACTGTTGCCGCCGCCGCCGCCACCTGTTGCCGTGAGGCTAATTCGTTTTGAATGGCGATATTTAATGCTTCTTGGTTTGCCTGTAGGGTAGCTCTAGCCGCCGTCACCTGTTGACGGGCCGCATCACGATTTTTAGACCGGGCCTCTACTTCCGCCCTGGCGGCCTGAATGTCGCGGCGGCGATCATCTAAGTCCTGTTGGGGCTGTGCGCCTTGTTTGACCAGAAATTCGGCTCTTTTTAGGTTTTTTTCCGCTAAATCTAAATTAGCTCTTGCTCTCTGCAAATCGGCTTCGGCGGCGCTCAAGGTGGCGATCTGACTTTTCACATTGGCTTCGGCATTGGCCACATTTGCCCGATTCTGGGCAATTTGGGCTTTATTTGCCCTCGCTTGCGCTTGTCTTTGCCTTAAATCCGCCTCAGACGCATTCAGGTTCGCTTTGGCCGAATTTACCTGGCCGATGCCGGCGTTTACCTGTTGCTGTTGTTGTTCGGGATCCAATTCGGCGATTTTTTGTCCCTGAGTTACCTGATCGCCAGATTTAACGAAAATAGACCGAATCCGACCAGTAATCTGAGGAGAGACGCTAACACGCTCTTGGGCGATCAAAGTACCCACAAATTCGCTACTTTGCACTAATTTGTCGGTGCCGAGGGTTTGCAGTTTGACGGGAACAGCCGCCGGTCCAGTGGCTTGCGGGGTTTGGGGGGCGCAACCGGTGATAATTAGGGAAACGGCGATCGACGAACCGATCGCTCTCGATAGGTTAACGGATCGTTTAATCATTGTTAAATTTAGGGAGTTTTGGCAGAAAAAGTGCTAGTAAATCGGAAAAAAAGGGAAGGTGAGGAGAGAAGCTTTTCCTTAAATTTTACTCTACAGAATTGATCGCGTGATCACTGTTTGCTTTGCCCTAAGCTAACAATATTACAGGTGACTAATCTTTGGGCGAGGGTGGTGTATTCTAGGCGACCACCAGCGATCTGATATTCGTCCCGGGGCGCCGGCAGATGACCGACGGGAGCATTGAGGGTATAGTTAAGATTTTCTTTAAAAATAATCCAATCACCACCTTTACGCCAACCGATGCGATCGCCAAAAGTTTGAAAATTTTCGATCGCCACTAAGCGCCCCGGTCGATTACCCGTCTCGATAAAAATGCGAAATTGGGTACTGAAACTAAAACGACCCCCGGAAGCTTCTTTCCAGAGTTGATCCATCTTTTGCAGATCCCAACAGGCCAATTTTTGCAGGTCTTCCATGGTAAACCAGCCCTGTAATTCCCGTCCGGTTGCTTTCAGCATTAAATTACGGGTTTCATCGTTAGCTTGCCGCCAATTTTGTTGAGCGAGGAAATTTTTCAGGCGAGTGTAATTAATGCCCGTGGTCGGTGATACCATTTCCCCAGAGGTGGCAGTCTGGGCAACGATCGCCGGCAAGGGATTGAGAAATAAAGCGATCGCAAGAGTGATCTGACACAAGGAAAAATTAATTCTCATAAACCCTATTTATTAACCTGATGCAAAGAAATCCTACAATAGCATAGACGAAATTTGCCGTTTTTACCGCCTCCTTAACTCCTATGGCTTTCACTTGGATCCGACACCACATTTTGGGATTGCAAGACTGGCAACCGGAAGAATACCAAACCCTGCTACAAACGGCCTCTAGTTTTCGTGAAGTTCTTTCCCGACGTACCAAGAAAGTGCCGGCCCTACAAGGTCAGGTGGTGACAAATCTTTTTTTTGAACCTTCCACCCGCACCCGTAGTAGTTTTGAACTAGCGGCGAAACGTCTTTCGGCCGATGTTCTCAATTTTGCCCCGGGTAGTTCCAGTTTGACTAAGGGGGAAACGATTCTCGATACCGCTTTAACCTATGTGGCCATGGGTACGGATATCTTTGTCATCCGACATCAACAGTCGGGGGTTCCCGATTTAATTGCCGCAGAAATGGATCGTTTGCAGTCGGGGGTCAGTATTCTTAATGCTGGGGACGGTCAACACGAACACCCCTCCCAGGGACTTTTAGACCTGTTTACGATCTGTTGTCTGTTAGATCAGGAAAATCCCCGTTTAGAACTGTTAGAGGGTAAAAAAATCGCTATTGTCGGGGATATACTCCATTCTCGTGTCGCTCGTTCCAATATCTGGAGTTTAACCACGGCTGGGGCGGAAGTACATTTGTCCGCACCCCCTACCCTGCTGCCGAAATATTTTGGGGAATTGTGCGATCGCCTATTTCTCCACTGGGATTTAGAACCAGCTTTAGAAAAGGCCGATTTTGTGATGACCCTGCGACTGCAAAAAGAACGCATGACTGCCAATCTTTTGCCCAGTTTACGCGAATATCATCAAAGTTTTGGCATTACTCGTCCTCGTTTGCAATCCTGTCAACCGGGGGTGAAGGTACTTCATCCGGGTCCTGTGAATCGGGGAGTGGAAATTAGTTCCGATTTAATGGATGATCCCGATTTTAGTCTAATTTCCCAACAAGTTACCAGTGGTGTCGCTGTCAGAATGGCTTTATTATACCTCATTGGTAATCTTCGCGGCGACCGGTAAAAGCTTCTCAGGGATTTGCTCTTTTAGTCTGGTTTCATTGAAACAATCCTAAAGTTTCTATCAAGGTAAATATCATACTTTCTTCCTCCCTCACACACAGCATCTTCTGCTTCAAACTGGTTAGTCTCAACATCAAATTTCATCTCTTTAGGATTCCTACAGCCCTGTTTTAGCAAAGCATCAGTCAACCGTGATTTTTCTTCCGGGGTCAAAGCCCGGTAATCACTACTATTAGCTTGACCCGCATAGATTGACATTCCTATAATGCTAAGAGATAGTAAGCTTATGATCGATTTGGTCTTCATTTTTTCAACTTCCTGAATACAATAAAAACATCATTCAAAGGGTTTTAGACCCAAATTTTCGGTAATTAGTTCGGCACGATTACCGGTCTTTATCTTAGGAGAAGTATATCTGGATTACAATAAGTATAAATACTCAAGCCACCCAGAGGGCTTTTCTAGGAACTTTGACCGATACCGAATTCCGTTCTTTTTTAACTATCCCTTTTTTGCCTCTTCCAGGTCATGATAATGCTGATAAGCGCCGATTTCGGGGTTAAAGGGGGCGATTTCCTCAGTTACGGTTAATCCCAAACCTTCTAACATTGCTTGTAGGACAGAATCGGGGGCCAGACGGAGGTAATCGGGGTTAATTTCTAGGGCTACATGACGATTACCGAGGTGATAGGCAGCTTTGAGGAGTAAATCGGTTGAAGGGGCGGTAATAGTGATAACTGGTTCTGGTTTAGCAATAATTTGAATAATTTCGCCGTTTTCCCCCCGCAGGAAATCGCGGTCCTGTAGAATTGTGCCGCGGGGTAAACGAAAACAGAGGGAAAAACCTTCGGGACTATCGAGACGATAACGGCTGCGGGTGCGTTCTTCGGCCGTGAGTAGAAGGCTAAAAACTACCGTTTCTGGGGGAGGTGGACTAGCGGTATGACGGGGGGGTAAGCGCTCGGTAAAAGTCAACATGGTAGTGGTCAATGGGAAAAAACATTCTTAATTGTAGCCCCGACTCCAGCTTGACCCGAAAAACTGAGGAACTTTTTCTATTTATTCTCCCGTTGCAGACGAATCATCTCATTTTGCACCCGTCGTCTCAAGCTATCATCGGTACGAATCCGGTTAGTAATGGCGTTAAATTGAGCTGCGGTGAAGCCACTATCTTTGACAATCTTTTTTGAGTTATTACAATAATCGACGGCAATTCTTTGGGCATTAGCTGGAAGATTATTAAAGCTTTCCCGTTGGTTACAGGTAATTGCTGGGGGACTTTTGCCTAAAATTTGCGAAATTGCCTGATAAGCTTGTCTTCTTTCGGTTTCGATCCACAAAACTGCTTTGGCATAACGTTTAATTTGGTCAGCCGTAAAATCTTGAGTATAAGCGGAAGACTGGAAACTAACCACCTCCGTCGTCCAAGAAAATTCGGGAATCACACCGCCAAGAATGGCGATTACTGCCAAAAAAGTCACAATAAAAGAACGTCTTAAGCTTTGACCTAGATCGGCTAGGGGATAGCAGTAAATCACCATGCGAGTTTGTCGCTGAATAGATAATGATAGCAAACTTTCCAGTTAAATCCTGCTTTTTTGAATATTTTTAACGATCATAAGTTCCAATTTTAGCGAATATCTCCTGGGCCCGAACTTAATTTTTGGGCAGAAATTGCTTTGGTAAACTTTTTTAACGTTTTTGGGGGCAAAATTAGTCAAAAATCTTGGAGAGAACCGATGAACGATTTTTGGGAAGTTAGGATGCCTATCGCTTTTAGAGAATATTTATCGGCAATTTAGCCCGCTAATCTCTTTTTATTAGCTTATATCGCTGTTAATCTCTCGCTTATTCTCTTTTGTGTCCCCCGTGGCGGGGAATCAGGAGGAAATCTAGATAAATTAAAGGTTTCAGCGATTCCGATCGAGACAATTCCCGCTTAGAATAATGCAGTGGAATATATAGCCAATGAGGATTTGAGGCATTATTTAGTGATCTCGATCCTGGCGAGTCCTCAACAGGAGAACCATAAACTACTGACAACCACCCTAAACTCAGAAAAACCGCAAAACAAGGAGTTAGCGCATGAATAAAGGTGAATTAATCGATCAAATCGCTCTCAAAGCCTCTGTCACCAAAAAACAAGCAGATGCTGTTCTCACTGCCGCCATCGAAACCATTATCGAAGCGGTTTCTGAGGGGGACAAAGTAACCCTAGTAGGATTCGGTTCCTTCGAAGCCCGGGAACGTCAGGCCAGGGAAGGACGCAACCCAAAAACCGGCGATAAGATGGATATTCCGGCCACTCGCGTCCCGGCTTTCTCGGCGGGTAAACTGTTTAAAGACAGAGTGGCCCCGGATAAGGAATAATTACTGTTGAGTTTCGTTCTCGCGTAGCGAGCGCAAAGCGTTCGCTGTAAGTCTTTTGCTTAGACCTAAACATGGTGGTAATCTTGACTGGGCGGCCGCCATTGCTGGCTGTCCGGTTTCCTCTATTCTCGATTTTTCTGCCAGTATCAACCCCCTCGGTCCGCCAGAAAGTGCCCTAACCGCTATTAAAAGCCATTTAACCAGTCTGACTCGTTATCCTGACCCCGAGTATTGGCAGTTGCGTTCTGCCCTGGGCCAATGGCACAATATCGGACCAGATTGGATTCTCCCCGGCAATGGTGCGGCCGAGTTATTAACCTGGGCCGGTCGGGAATTGGCCTCATTTGATAGTGTTTATGTACTAACACCCGCTTTTAACGATTACGAACGGGCTTTAAAAAGTTTTGGTGGAAAAATCTGCCAACATTCCCTAGATTTAACCACTTTAAAGCCGGTTAATCCCGAAAAACAAGGCTTATTACTTAATAATCCCCACAATCCCACTGGGAAACTCTGGACGGTGGCGGCCATTCGTCCCTATCTATCGCAATTTGGTTTGGTGGTGGTGGATGAAGCTTTTATGGATTTTTTACCCCCGCCACAACAGGAGAGTTTAATATCTCTGTTGCCGGAATATCCCAATCTCGTGATTGTGCGTTCCCTAACTAAATTTTACAGTCTCCCCGGTTTACGTCTAGGATATGTCCTCGCCCATCCCGATCGCCTGTTACAATGGCAAAGATGGCGCGATCCTTGGTCGGTGAATAACTTGGCTGTGGTTGCCGCAATAGCGGCAATTGAAGATAGGGATTTTCAACAACAAACTTGGGACTGGTTAACGGCGGCCCGCCTGGATTTATGGCAGGGATTAGCTAATTTTCCGCAATTACAGCCCCAAACCAGTGCCGCTAACTTCCTCTTAGTACAATCTCAATCTTCCTGTTTACCCCTACAGGAAGCTTTATTAAAATATCATCGAATTTTCATCCGCGATTGTCTCAGTTTCCCCGAATTGGGCAGCAATTATTTTCGGGTAGCTGTCCGTTTACCGGCAGAAAATCAACGATTATTATCGGCTTTAGAGAGTATTTTAGCCGCGTCTGAGGATGTCAATGTCTGATATTAACCACAAAAAGGCTCCCGCCAACTAGACGGGAGCCGCTGCCATCGAACTAAGCGAAATTAGTCGAGGTCGGGCATTGCCAATGCGGGTTCAGTCTCGCGGTCAATTCCTTTCTCGAAACCGGCGGCGGCGGCGCGAGCGCGTCCAGCGTGCCAGAGGTGTCCAATCAGGAAGAAGAAAGCGAGGGTGAAGTGAGAGGTAGCCAACCAAGCGCGAGGAGACACATAGTTAAACGAGTTAACGTCAGTGATAACGCCGCCCACAGAGTTCAAGGAACCTAAAGGAGCGTGGGTCATGTATTCAGCCGCGCGGCGTACTTGCCAGGGTTGTACGTCATTTCTGATTTTGTCGAGGTCTAAACCGTTAGGACCGCGGAGGGGTTCTAACCAGGGACCGCGGAAATCCCAGAAACGCATGGTTTCACCACCGAAGATGATTTCGCCAGTGGGAGAGCGCATCAGGTATTTACCTAGACCGGTGGGGCCTTGGGCAGAAGCGACGTTAGCGCCTAAGCGTTGGTCACGCACCAAGAAGGTGAAAGCTTGAGCTTGGGAAGCTTCCATACCGGTCGGACCGTAGAATTCACTGGGATAGGCGGTGTTGTTAAACCAAACGTAAACGGCGGCGATAAAGCCCATCATGGAAAGAGCGCCCAAGCTGTAGGACAGATAGGCTTCTCCAGACCAGATGAAAGCGCGGCGCGCCCAAGCAAAAGGTTTGGTGAGAATGTGCCAGATACCGCCAGCGATACAGATTAAGCCAATCCAGATGTGACCGCCGATGATATCTTCCATGTTGTTGACGCTGATAATCCAGCCTTCGCCACCGAAGGGAGCTTTGGTCAGATAACCAAAGATAACTGCGGGGTTGAGGGTCGGATTGGTGATGATGCGGACATCACCGCCACCGGGGGCCCAGGTATCATAGACACCGCCAAAGAACATGGCTTTAAATACCAACAACAGCGCACCACAACCCAAGAGAATCAGGTGATAACCGATGATGTTGGTCATTTGGTTTTTGTCTTTCCAGTCGTAACCGAAGAAATTAGAGTATTCCTCTAGGGTTTCCGGTCCGCGGATAGCGTGGTAGATACCACCAAAACCGAGTACAGCCGAAGAAATTAAGTGCAGAACACCGGCGACGAAGTAGGGGAAGGTATCGACTACTTCACCACCCGGACCGACCCCAAAACCGAGGGTAGCTAAGTGGGGAAGCAGGATTAAACCCTGTTCGTACATCGGTTTTTCGGGGATAAAGTGGGCGGTTTCAAACAGGGTCATTGCCCCGGCCCAGAAAACGATTAAACCGGCGTGGGCGACGTGAGCGCCGAGCAGTTTACCGGAGAGATTGATAAGACGAGCGTTACCAGACCACCAAGCGAAGCCAGTGGAACTTTGGTCACGACCGCTAGCGGTAGGGATATTAGAGAGCGTTACCACGCGGGAGAACCTCCTCAGGGAAGATAAAGTTTTCGTGGGGTTGGTCTTGGGGAGCCATCCAAGCTCTCAGACCTTCGTTAAGCAGAATATTTTTAGTGTAGAAGGTTTCAAATTCCGGGTCTTCCGCCGCTCTCAATTCCTGAGAAACGAAGTCA
>NZ_JADBUP010000146.1:0-4669 GCF_020245605.1 Microcystis sp. M061S2
CGCAAGGTTACCGGATCGGTCTTGTTCGGATCAATCGTTGGAACTTCTTTTGGCATGATCAAGGTCGTATGCGTGTCATCGAATCCGACGCAGAATGCGGCCAAGAAGCGCGAGAGCATCACCTTGGTAAGCTCTTGTGTCACCTCATGTGCTAGATCGATGTTGTAGTCCAATGTAGAGCGACTGAGCGTCAAGCCACACGTTGCGTAGACATCCTGAAGTCGATACAGAGGAAGATGCGTGCCGAACTTGCTCTGGATAATATGAGCTGCGGTGGACGGGTGATATCGCCCTTTTTCCCCGAGATTTGCTTCCTCTTCGACCAGCAGTACTCGCTCTGGATCGTTTACATAAGCTAACACAGGTCGCTTGTACCGAAGCACAATCGCTTGAGCTGGAATCGTTTTGAGGGATTCTGTGTACTCGTAATGCTTGACGAACAACTCACCGGACTTGATGCGAGCTTGGAATGCAGGCGGGATCGCGACCTCGATATCTTCGCGTGGTAAGTGTGCTGGGAACTTATCCGGAGCAGGCTTGCGTTTCTTGGGGTTTGGATTTGGATTATTGTTGAGTGCTTCAAGCTCTTCTTCCGCATCCTTCTTAGCCGATTCAAGCGCCGCTTGGAGTTCTTTGTCGTCCTTGAGCTCGAGAAGCATCTGATCAGCGTTGATGAACTTCTCTCGTTTCTTGCCTGACATCAAGAAGCGAATCTCTGCGCGAAGTTCTTCGCGCTCCTTGGTGAGCTGATCGACCTGCGTTTCTAAAGCAACGAGCTTGTTCGATTGCACGGTAATGACTTCGTGCGCGGTGCTAAGTTCTTGTGGTAGTTTGCTTGCGTCTTGCATGTGGTCACTATAGCGCATGGGGTACAAAGCGCAAGTGGTCGCAAGGCAAATTTGTAAAAGAATGACAAGAAAAAGTTTGTTCATGAAGCGGCGTTAGTCGCGTGAGGAATTAGGTTGGGTGCAACGTATCGTTTTCGCATCTTGATGCTCGCTAAGTCGATGCCAGCGAGGATCGATTGCAACTCGGTTGGTTCGATGATGATGTGCTTGCCATCGGAAGAGCGCAGCGGTCTCTGGAAGCAATTGGACTCCAATCGCTTGGTTTAGTCATCACAGTACCCCTGTTTTTGTTCCATAAAAGAAGTTGCTTGAAAGATTTCCACATGCGTTCGGCTGGAGGTTTCATCGGCTTGGTCTCGGCTTGGGCGTCACCAGTTCTGGATGGTTTTTTGCAGTATACGACCCACTGGTTTTGCATAACTTTCGCAGTCGGCGGAGCTCTTCTTTATCAGCCCATACGATCCAGTGCTTATTCGATGGAGTTTTGCGATAGTGAACCCAGCCTTGCTTAGCCCAATAGTGGACTCGTTGCTGGATCACTCCTAGCTTTGTTGAAAGATCCGGAATCCACCATTCATTTGCTCTCAAGACATCTTGAAAGAGTTCGCCCTGAAGTCCGATGTTGCGAATCAATTCTCCTACATTTTGGTATGTGAAGACGCCGCGACGGCGCGGTGGTACGAAGCCATCTTTGTTGAGTTGTTCTGCAATGGCTTGGTGATGCCAGCCCTTGGTATGTAGCTCCCGAATTCTCTCGCAGAGACGATCATACTCTTGAAGCTGACGATAGCTACCAACCGCTTTGTAGATCAAATGCTGACTGTGAAATCCGCCATGCCATTGAATCGTGACATCGACGTTTTCGTTTTCAAGTGATGGTACGACGGTAATCTTGTCAATCATCGCACGAATGATTCGTTTGCGATCTTCATTGGCGGTAGTCGCACTTAACCACAAACTAGGTATGGAGCTTGAAAGATCACGGATTGCTTGGATGTCTTCCTGACTCAATTGCTTGGGAGTCATCTGATCGAAGCGTCGATACTCCTCTTGCGTCTTCTGCATCTCGGCCAATGAAGTTTCCCAAGCTGTTTCAAGAGTACGTGCAACCAATCGGTGTTCCGGTTCAACAGATCGATATTGTCGTTCTGCTTTTTCGCACTCGTATCGAGCTCGTTGTAAACGGCGATCCCATTCTAGGTGAAGTCGCTTACGTTCAGAATCGATATCGGCAATCGAGGCGATACTGAGCTCTAAAGCGGCTGGTTCGATTGCTTTGAGAACCTGCTGCGAGACGAGTTCATCCAAGGACTTTGTAGCCATTCGACCGCAATGTCCTGCCATCTCTTGATTACGAAAAAATTCGTTGCATGCGTAAGTTGGCAGCTTGTCCGTCTTGTAGCTTGTTGTCATTTTGCGTTGGCATCGACCGCATTCAACTAGACCTGCAAGTAGGGCTTGGCCACGCCGTGGAGTCCCTTTGTTTTCGTAGCTCGAACGGTTCTCAGCAATCTGCTTTAAATTCGATTCAAACTGCTCCCAAGAAATGTAGGCAGGAACTTTGTCCTTAATGAGAATCCCGATGTCATCAGGTTTAAGAAACCAGCTCTTTGATTCTACGCCATCTGAGTTGCGGTGCATTTTATTGTACCGTCGCATCCCATAGGCGTATGCTCCTGCGTAGATGGGATGGTGCAAGATATTCGACACTCGAGCTGGTGTTGGTAGCCGCCATTCCAGTTCGCCTTTTCTCGCTCCTTTGTGCATTCTAAATCCCATTTTCAAATTGTTCTGCTGCATGTACGAAAAGACGCCGTAGACGGACCGTATCGATGTGAACTTATCGAACACAAGCGTTACAGAAGCGCGAGCTTGCTCATCAGGGTCCAAAGCGACTTCACCGTTTGTTAGCTTGATGTATCCAGCAGGAACGGAAAGATACAACTCACCCCGCTGCGCTTTGTTCAAAGAACCGCGTAAAAGTCTGTTGCGAATCGTAACAAGTTCGAACTCGTTCATCGCTCCCTTCATGCCGAGCAATAATCGATCATTGGAATCCAGAGGATCATAGATTCGATCTTCATCGCAAAGAAGAGTTCCGAATACTCCGCATACATCAATCAAGTGATGCCAGTCTGAACTTGATCTTGATAGACGACTTAGCTCAAGACCAAGAACCAATCCAACATGCTTGAGGCTTACTTCGGAAAGTAGTCGTTGAAACCCAGGTCGATTTTCTGCCGACTTACCGCTAATCCCCTGGTCTTCATCGATAACCAAAACTCTATCTTCGGGCCAACCAAGTTGTCGTGCATATTCAGCTAAAGCATACTGCCGCTCGCGAGACTCACGATTTTGAAGCACCTGATGTTGTGTCGACTGTCGCACGTACACGATAGCAAGACGACCTAGGTGCGTGTGATTAATCTTCGAAGGCGTTTTGGAGGCGATTGGTCCGCTCGGTCGTTCACTCGTAATCACGATCGACCTCCTTTTCTTGTAGAGGCAGTCGCTTGATGAGGACCTTGGTCAACTCGTTGAGCACTATCAGCCTTTGGGTGTGGCCGAGCTTCTCCCATAGTTGTGCGAGAGGAACTTGCAAAGCCGCTTCCGGGCTGGCTATGCGCGGGGGGGAGCGTTTCTTCCTGGTTTAGCTTGCATTGCATTCCTCCGTTTTGAATGCGGTGTTCAGAAATGAGTTGAACGAGTTTCGTCAACGATTCCTTTGAAAGTACGACCAAATCGGACTTCTGTAAAGATGTCGAAATGGGTGTCTTCTGGTTTCTGCTTCTTCATCCAAATCGCGATGCCGTCGCGATCCCAATACATGAGCTTGATCCGATTGCGACGCAAGTTGAGGAACATAAAAACCCCTCCGTCTCTGACGTCGAGATGAAGGTCTGACTTGATGATTCCAAATAGCCCATCGAAGCTCTTGCGCATATCGATCGGCTCGGTGTGCAAGTAGATCTTGACCTGTGGATTGATGGCGAGCATCTAAGCGACTCGGTCCAAGAGGCGAGGCAAGGAGTCGATGGCTTCAATCGGAAGCGAGATGACGATTCCTGATAGGAGCTTGACTTGAATGTGAGCGGCATGGGGCTCGGACTGGACTTGGAGAAAGGCAGGCTTTGGCAGCGCTGGTTTCGAAGCTTGGAGCTTGTTTCTCCATTGGTAGAATGTCGGAATGGAGCAACCTATCGACTGACAGAACTCGGCGACGGTGAGGGAGGAATTTTCAAATTGTCGTAGCCGCTTGTTCCAGAGCTGAGTTTTGCTTTCATTGGATTGAGCCATGAGTGGAGATCCTGCGAGAGTGTGAAATCGTTGGGCGAACGATAGAAACCTACCCCACGATTCCAAGCCATGCTGGCTCAAAAACCTACGGCCGCTGTACGCTTACAGCCTGCAATGGGATTTCGACAACAAGCTCAAGAGTGTGGATGTAGGGAACAACAGTTCGACGGATGTCGAGTACAAATACGATGCCTTGGGTCGACGTGTTGCAAGAGTCGGTAGTAGTGGTTCGTTCGTTTACGTTCAGAGCGATCAACAAACGATCGCAGACTATGGAGTAGGAGATGCTCCAAGTTCACCGCTCTACCGCTACGTTTACGCTAGCTACATTGACGAACCAGTGGTTCGCAAAGGAGCAGGGACGGGTGGAACGATCCACTACTATCATCGCAACCAACAGTACTCCATCACTGCTGTAACAACATCGACGGGCGCCATAGCTGAACGCTATGCGTACAGCGCCTACGGCGAACCAATCATCCTGGATGGATCTGGCTCCGTCATCGCTAATTCAACGATCAACA
>NZ_JADBUP010000147.1:0-38270 GCF_020245605.1 Microcystis sp. M061S2
AGAGCTTGCTGAATAAATCTAAAAACCTTGTTGGGTAAGACTTTTAGACTTTTTGTCAATCAAAAAGTAGCAAATATGGGAGTGATCGGGGGGAAAATTCAGGGACTTTTTCCCTGAAAATTAGGTAATTGACCCCCTCAACATCGGTAAAACCCTACACCCCACACCCCACACCCCACACCCCACACCCCACGAAAAACTTTTTGCCGCAAACCCTAAGTAGCCTATACTCAACGGATTTGGTATCACCTGAGTTTGGCAGTAAAAGAAGGCAGCATTTTTTGTCAACCGGAAAGGAGACAAAGTTAAGATTTGAAGAATTTTCTCTCAAGTCGGGATGACAGGATTTGAACCTGCGGCATCCTGCTCCCAAAGCAGGCGCGCTACCAAGCTGCGCTACATCCCGAAACAAACTCCTTTTTTAGTATAGCCTAAGAGCCGCATTCTTAATCGGGATACCAAAACATCCCTTTGATACCTTCGGGATCGAGAACAAAACCGAGACGACGATAGAAATCCACCACCTGTGGATCGGCGAAAAGAGTTATATTACTGATATCCTCACCCCGCAACTTCCTGATTATAAATTTCATTAATGCTTTACCAAAGCCTTTACTTTGATAGTGAGGATGAACAACCACATCCCAGACTGTAGCATTAAAAGCGTGATCGGAAGTGGCACGGGCAAAACCCACTAAACGACGGCGATTACCTCGCACTTCCCACATCGACACCACTAAAAAACTACATTCGATCGCCTTTTTAACTTTGCGTAAAGGACGACGGGCCCAACCCACCGAGTCACAAAGTTCTTCTAACTCATATAGATCTAGCTCTCGATCGGTACTAAAAAACACTCGCGTCTGTCCGAGGTCATTCTGGGCAACCTCTACCAAGTCTCCCGAATAGTCAGGAGATGTAGTGACTTCCGAGCTATTAAACAATCTTTTCCAAAAAACCATGCCAGGGGGGCTACTGCCTCAATATTGTCCTTTTAGCCTAGTATATTTTATTTTCTCCCCTCTACGAACAATCGGGCAACCTGAGTCCAAATTTGATTGGTTGAGTACGGAGAGGGTGGGATTTGAACCCACGAACCATTGCTGGTTACTCGATTTCAAGTCGAGCGCGATCGACCACTCTGCCACCTCTCCAAGGCAGCTAGACCTATATCATATCATTAGATCTCTTGCATAAATCAAAAAATTTTCTGCAAATGTAGGGAAAAGGGGTGCATATTATAAGCTTAAGGGTTAAAGGTTAAAATTTCCCCTTTCCCCCTTCCCCCACTTCTGCAAGAAGTCTATTCTAGTCAATTAGTGGTGTGATTAGGGGTTTCTGAGCAGGATTTTTGGGGAGGCCTAGGCCGAACCAATTCCCCTCCCCACCCCCGCCTGGATGACCGACTTATTCCTTTAATTTCTGTAATTTTCGGCTTTCACGGGGGAAAACTCAAATTAGAATGGGGGGGAATACCTTGAAATCGCTCTTTTGACGTATAATCACCTCAATAAAATTTAGAAGCTCCTAGAGTTGATAGTTTTAAACCTTTCTGTGAGGAAAATGTATTTATTATGAGTTCAATTATTGAAATCGGCGACCAAAAAATTAGCGAGTCACAGGTCTTGCCTCTTTTGGCAAAATATGGTATGTTACCCCAGTTAATCCGGGAAGTAATTATCGAGCAAGCGATCGCCAATATCACCTGCAATCCCGAAGAAAGAAACGCGGCCTATTCCCGTTTCTATCAAAATAATCAAATTGCCAACGATGAGCAAATGAAATCTTGGTTACAACAAAACGGGATGGATTCCGAACAACTAGAATATCTAATTCTTCGGGACATTAAATTAGAAAAATTTAAACAGGAGACTTGGGATAACAAAGTAGAGTCCTACTTCTTGCAAGTCAAAAATCAATTGGATAAGGTGGTTTATTCGCTGATTCGGACAAAAAATCTCGGCATTGCCCAAGAACTATTTTTCCGGATACAGGATCGAGAAAATAGCTTCGCTGAACTAGCCACAAAATACTCCCAAGGCTCAGAAGCGGAAACCGGAGGACTAATCGGACCTGTGGAACTGAGCGCCCCCCATCCCCAGATCGGGCAAATTCTCAAAGCAAGTAAACCGGGGCAAGTGTGGCCACCGACGCAAGTGGGAGAATGGGTGGTGATTGTCCGACTGGAAAAATATTTATCCTGTGAACTGGATCCTCCCACCCGCCAACGCTTACGCAATGATTTATTCCAACAATGGTTAATGACTCAAATGCAAACAGTAAAATTTATCTCCGAATCAACCCTTCGACAAAGCTCAGGGCAAGCCCCGGTCAATGGCGAGCAGGTATCGATTATTATATAGCATTTCCTCGCAACACTGGGTAAACCCAGTCTTTTCGCCTAATTATTTGCCAACCTAGTCAATTTTCGCCTAGCCAATGAGTTATACCACTTTAGATTTTACCGCCTTTCTGGAGACCGTACAGCCCTTCGATCGTCTGCCCGTCGAGGTTAGACGTTCTCTGGGCCAGAAATTACAACCCTTTCGCTATGAGATGGGCAATGCGATACTCAAGTGCGATCGCTTACCCTCTCACCTCGTCCTTCTCTACGAGGGAGAGGCCAGACTTTTGGGTTACGATGCTAGGGTCAACAATCCGTTGCCGGTTACTTTGGCTAAATTGCAGCCAGGAGATTTATTCGGGTGGATCAGTCTGCTGCGCGCTACCCCCTGTGAAACGGTGATCGCTTCTTCGGAAGTCACGATCTGTTTAACCTTAAAAGAAGAGGATTTTTGGTCTTTAATCAATAATTACCCGGAATTTAAGCAATATTTCTTTGAACAAACCTCGATCGCTGAAGTTTATGCGACCCTAGGCTCCTATCTTAATCAACAGGCCTGGGGTGGGGGGGACCTGAAAGAAATTGCTCAGGCTCTTTTAAACAAAGCTTGTGTGTCCTACAACCAGATTAACGATGATTATCTCTGGTTAGTCAGCGAAAATACCGATAATTATCCTATCGGCACAGTTATCACCCAGAACAATCCGACTAACACCCGCTTATTAGGTCTTTCCTCCGATCTCGCGGAGCGAGCGCGTTGCGACCAGTTAGACGAATTCCTGACAGTTGCAACCGAAGCGGCCGCAGCAACAGAAACGGATGATATCCTAGAAACCCAAGTCATCAAGGGAAATAAACCTACCCAGGTATTAGATATCCCCCAAGGAAGAATAAGCGACATCACCAGCGATATCGACCTTGAAAAAACTGTTCAGAAAAACCGGAAACCCTATCCGTTTTTCGGGGGAAAAACGGAACTAGAGGCGGTGAGTGCCTGTTTTCAGATGCTCTGCAAATATTTTAATATCCCCTTTCGCAAGGACGTGATCCAACGCATCCTAGGGGATCAACTGCAAAGAACCGGCAGCCTTTCCCTACCTCTGTGTGGGGCTGTGGCTGAGGTAGTGGGACTCGATAGCCAATTAGTACCCCTAAATGCTTCTTCCTTGCCCAATATCAACCCTCCTGCCCTAATTCGCTGGCAAGACACCATCGTTATCCTCTACGAAATTAATCAACGGGAAACCACGATCGCCGTTCCCGAACGGGGGATAATTAAACGCAAAACCAGCGAATTTCTGGAATCTTGGGGCGAAAAAGGAGAAGTAGTCCTGCTCAAACCCACCAAACACACCCAGCAACAGCGTTTTGGCCTATCATGGTTTTGGCCTTCTGTCAAGAAACATAAACGAGTCTTAATAGAAGTTTTTATCGCTTCTTTCTTCGTCCAGTTATTTGCCCTGGCCAATCCCTTGATGATTCAGGTGATCATTGATAAAGTGATCGTGCAGAATAGCCCAGAAACCTTGAATACCCTCGGGATTTTCCTCTTAGTAATTGCCGTTTTTGAGGGAATTTTAACCTTTTTGAGGACATCCCTTTTTGTCGATACCACTAACCGCATCGACATGACCCTCGGTTCAGAAATTATCGATCACTTGCTGCGCTTACCGCTGAAATACTTTGAACGGCGGCCGGTGGGGGAAATTTCGACCAGAATCAACGAATTAGAGAATATTCGGCAGTTTTTAACGGGGACAGCCCTGACGGTGGTGTTAGATGCCATTTTCTCGGTTATATACATCGTGGTTATGTTGATCTATAGCCCGATTCTAACCGTTTGGGCCCTGGGAGTCGTGCCGATTTTAGTTCTCTCCACAGCTATTTTCGCACCGATCGTGCGGCGACAACTGCGAGCAAAAGCCGAACGAAACGCCGAAACCCAATCCTATCTCGTAGAGGTGATGACGGGAATCCAAACAGTAAAAGCACAGAATATCGAATTGCGTTCCCGTTGGCAGTGGCAAGAACGTTATGCACGCTATGTGGCCGAAGGTTTTCAAACGGTAATGACCTCAACTTTGGCCGGTTCCTTTAGTCACTTCTTTAACCAATTATCGGGTTTATTAGTGCTGTGGGTAGGAGCAGCCCTAGTTTTAGACGGAAAACTCACTCTTGGTCAATTAATCGCCTTCCGGATTATCGCTTCCTACGTTACCTCGCCGATTCTGCGTTTGACCCAACTCTGGCAAAACTTCCAAGAAACCGGCTTATCGCTGGAAAGATTAGCCGATATCGTCGATACTCCCCAAGAAGCGGAACTCGATCGCCAAAATATCCCCATGCCCTTAATTAAAGGCGCCGTCACCTACGAAAACCTCGCTTTCCGCTTCAATCCCCACGGACCCCTGCAACTATACAACGTCAATTTAGAATTCCCCGCCGGTACTTTTGTCGCTTTGGTGGGGGAAAGTGGCGCCGGGAAAAGTACCATTACTAAACTATTAGCCCGTCTCTACGAACCAGAATCGGGACGGATTCTCATCGATGGCTACGATATCAACAAAGTGGAACTCTATTCCCTCCGTCGTCAAATCGGCATGGTTCCCCAAGAAACCCTATTATTTGACGGTACGGTACAGGAAAATATCGCCCTGACTAACCCCGATGCGACTGTGGAGGAAATTGTCTCGGCAGCGAAAACGGCGGCAGCCCACGAATTTATTATGACCCTGCCTAATGGCTATAATACCCGCGTCGGTGAACGGGGGGCATCCCTATCGGGGGGACAACGACAACGGGTTGCGATCGCTCGTTCCGTCCTGCAAAGACCGCAAATTCTCATTCTTGATGAGGCCACCAGCGCCCTCGACTATAACACCGAACGGCAAGTGTGCCTGAATCTCAAAGAAGCTTTCAAGGATCATACGGTCTTCTTTATTACCCATCGTTTAGCTTCGATCAAATCCGCCGATATTATTGTCATGATGGATAAGGGGACAGTAGCGGAGGAAGGCACCCACGAGGAATTAATGGCCAAAAAAGGCCTTTACTATACTCTCTATAAACAACAGGATTCGCAAATCTAGTCAGTCGGGAGACAGGAGTCAGGAGTCAGGAGACAGGAGTCAGGAGCCGGTAGTCAGGAGATTGTCTTTATTTATGATCCCCACTACCCCACTACCCTCTCCCCAATTCATAATTCATAATTCATAATTCATAATTTCCTCTCCCCAACCCCCAACCCCTAACACCCAAATAAATATAGGAGAATCCCCATGAACGGTAATTCTAACAACGGTCAAAACGGCAACGGCAACGGTAAAAGCGATGAACTGACCCAAGCGGGTAAAAACGTGGCCACTACCACGAAAAATAAAAGTATTACCCCTTCTTTACCCACTTTCAGCCCACCAGAACAATCGGTGATCCTGAAACAATCACCCATTTGGTCGCGGACGATTATCTGGACATTAATGAGTGTCACCACTGCCGCTTTAATTTGGTCAGCGTTCGCCAAAATCGAGCAGGTGGTGGGTGCCCAAGGGCAACTTAAACCCCAGGGCAAAGTGCAAGAAGTACAAGCACCGGTGAACGGGGTAGTACAGTTCGTGAAAGTTAAAGACGGCGATCGAGTTAACAAAGGTGATGTACTGGTTTTAATGGATTCCAGTGCCTCGCAAGTGCAGTTAGAATCCTTGAGAAAAATTCGCACCAGCGCTGAGAAGGAAAATCAATTCTATCGTCTCCTAATGGCGCAGGATCTGACACCGGCACAAGTGGAGAGTTCGATCGCTCAATTAAAATTACCGAGTGAAATCGCCGATTTAGCCCGTAATCGTGCCGCTTTGGTGGCAGAAAATCAACTTTATCAAGCACAGGTCAATGAAGGTGCCTCTAGCGCTGCTTTACAGGGGGATCAATTAGCCCGTTTAGAGGCGGCCCAACGGGAGGCCAATTCTCGACAAGCGGCCGCTAGATTGGAAATGGAACAATTAGAAAAACAATTGGCCCAAACCAGGGTACAGTTGGCCGATGCCCGCTCGCAATTAATCAAAGATCGTTTAGTCTTAGAAGAAATTAAAACTCGTAATGCCAATTCGATGAAGCAGGGCCAAGAAAGCTTGGATATCGAGCGTAATATTCTTAAGGATATTGAACCCTTGGGGGATGAAGGTGCGATCGCTCGTTATCAGATCAACAAGCAAAAACAGTCGGTCACTGACCGTCAAAATGAATTGCAGCAGCAAGAAGCTAACGGCAAAATCGATCGAGAAAAACAAGAGAAAGAAGTACAAACCCGCATCGCCGAAATTTCCCGTTTGGAAGAGGAAGAAAAGCGTTATTCCCTGTTGATCTCCCAAGCGGGAGAAAAGCTGATTAATACCACAGTAATCACGGAAAAAGATGTGCGCGATAAAATGGCGGACAATTACAAACGGATCGCTGAAATCGATAGTCAGATCAGTCGCGTTATCATTGATAATAACAAGCGTATTGCTGAACTAGACAGTCAAATTAGTCAAGCACAACAGACGATTAAATATCAAAAAATTACCGCCCCGATTGATGGTGTGGTCTTTGATCTCAAGGCGCGGCCAGGGTTTGTTCCCCAACCAAGTCAAGCGGAAGCATTATTAAAACTTGTTCCCGATGGCTGTCCTACCGAGGTCAAAGATGCCGCTAAAGGTTGTTTAGTGGCAGAGGTGGACGTGACTAACCAAGACATCGGTTTTGTGCGCGTGGGACAAAAAGCCGATATTCGCATTGATTCCTTTTCCTACAGTGAATACGGCGATATTAAAGGAGAAGTAATCTCGATCGGTTCCGATGCTTTACCTCCCGACGAAACTCACCGTTTTTATCGGTTCCCCGTCCGGGTACGCTTGAACAGTCAAGATTTAGTTTTGAAAGATAAATCTACTCTACCGCTGCAATCGGGGATGTCCGTGAGCGTGAACATCAAAGTCAATGAAAATCGCACCGTTTTGGGACTATTTACCGATATGTTCAATAAACAGGTGGATACTCTCAAACAAGTCCGTTAAGCGAAAAAATTCGGGGGTAGATCCTGCCAACGGCCCGATCCGATCGCACTAATCGCTTCCGAGAGGTTAACTGCACCGGTATAAAGAGCGCGGCCCACGATTACTCCCGTTACTCCTAAAGGCTCCAAAGACAATAAACTCAGTAGGTCTGTCAGGGAACTAATGCCCCCAGATGCGATCACGGGAATGTCGACAGATTCGGCTAATTCTCGCAAAGCGGCGAGATTAGGGCCCGAAAGCGTGCCATCTCGATGAATATCAGTGTAGATAATCGTGCTGGCTCCTCTTTTTGCCATATCTTGACCAAGAGCGATCGCCGCTACCTCGGAAGTTTCTAACCAACCCCTGGTGGCTACTTTGCCATCGCGAGCATCAATACCGACAATTATTTGCCCCGGAAAGCTTTGACAAAGTTCGCTGACTAATTCTGGCTTTTCTACGGCTACTGTCCCTAAAATCGCCTTTTCTACCCCGATTTTTAGGAGATTACTCACCGTTTCTAGATCCCGCAGTCCACCCCCCACCTGTACGGGAATGGCAATATCATTAAGAATTGTTTCAATAGTTGACAAATTAATCGATTTACCCTCTTTGGCTCCATCCAAATCAACTAAATGTAATCTGGTTGCCCCCTGATTGACCCATTCTCGCGCCACTATTGCGGGATTATCGTTAAAAACCTGGGATTGTTGGTAATCTCCCTGATAAAGTCGCACACATTTGCCATCGAGAATATCAATAGCGGGGATAACTTCCATGTTTTTCTCAATATCTAACTAAGGAGCGTTTTTTATTATATAGTACCAGCCGTCAGCCTTGTCAGTGATCAGTGATCGGTGATCGGTGATCAGTTTTGAGTCTGACAGGGGAACAACCCCTCTCAAAGCATTGTCCGTAAAAGTTTTGAGACTCCTCAGTTACAAACAGATAGATCGCTTTCAGCCAAAAAGCTAACGAGAGAATCAGGGATTTGGGCGAACTTACTAGTGGACTGTTTCATCTAAAATAGGGCAATAGATTTCGGCTTAAAGTCTTAGATTATAGAATTTCTAGCATTTTTCTAATACACCAAATTAGCTGAAACAATCCACTAGAAATCTTTATCAACAACGGGGGATCAGCTGCATCGAACTTTTTTGCTCGAACACTCCAAAAAGCTTGTGCTGTAAGGAGTTCAGCCAGCTTGTCCCCCTGTCAGGTTTTGAGTATTAAGTGAGCAGTATGTATTAAGTGTGCATCATCAAATGGCAGTAACAGTGCTGTATTTTCACTGATTACTGATCACTGATTACTGATTATCGATTCCTAGGAGAAAAATTTCTTCTAGAATGATAAGTAGATATACTAGAGGAATTATACTCATGTCTGCTGGGAAGTTTCAAACAGCCGCTTCATTATCCGATCGAGAGCTAGAAATACTCGATTTGGTGGCTAATGGTTTAACTAATCAAGAAATCTCGGAAAAGCTAGAGATTAGTAAGCGTACCGTCGATAATCATATTAGTAATATCTTGACAAAAACAAAAACCGATAATCGGGTGGAATTGGTGCGTTGGGCATTGCATTGGGGTAAAGTTTGTCTGGATGATATTAATTGTTGTATCCTTCCTTCCCCGGTGCCGACCGATGATCAGGTTTCCTAAACTTCTGGGACTTTTGCTTGCGGTTAATATCATCAGTCTGGGGGGATGTAGTGATGCGGGTTTTGTCACCCCTCCCCAACAGATTTTAGGAAATACTTTAAATACCCCTTCCTCTGAAGATAATCCCCGTTTTAACTACGATGGTCGTTATCTGGTCTTTGCCTCCGATCGCAGGGGTCAACGAACGATTTATTTATTCGATCGAGTGGCTAATCGTTTAGTTCCCCTACCTGGGTTAAATCAAGCAAAAACCTATCAAGATCAACCGGATATTAGTGCCGATGGTCGCTATATTGTTTATGTGTCGGAACAGTCCGGTAAACCCGATATCTATATTTATGATCGACAAACTCTACAAGCAAAAAATATCACCGAAAATATTTTAGGAGAAGTGCGTCGTCCGACGATTAGTGGTAACGGTCGTTTTATTGCTTTTGAAAGTAATCGTTTTGGTCAATGGAATCTGGAAATATTCGATCGAGGTGGCGAATTTTCTCCTTCTTTACCCCCGATTAATTCTTCCCCGTCCCGATAATCAGTAATCAGTGATCAGCAATCACTGATCAGTGAAAAGGCTCTCTTAGGTTTGGTGGGTAAAATGTATTCTAAGATACAGTCCTGCCGGCGAGCGAGTGGAAGGAACCACTCCAGACACAGAGGACACAAAGATTGATCGCTTCTATAGTAAGTTAAACTGATCACACAAAGAATGAGAGAGCCGTAAAAAGACAGCACTGTTAGTGCCATTTGATGATGCAAACTCAATACATACTGCTCACTTAATACTCAAAACTGATAACTGATAACTGATAACTGACAAGGCCGACAGCTTTCTTTTGCCTTTGGCCTTTTTACTTGCTATAAAGTAGG
Source organism: Microcystis sp. M061S2 (assembly GCF_020245605.1). Classification (NCBI taxonomy): domain Bacteria; kingdom Bacillati; phylum Cyanobacteriota; class Cyanophyceae; order Chroococcales; family Microcystaceae; genus Microcystis; species Microcystis sp. M061S2. The sequence continues at coordinate 9,906 of NZ_JADBUP010000147.1, forward strand.
TTTATTTAAGAAATGGAGGCAATCATCATCCTATGGCGATAATGACAAAATCATTTAGACAAAGACTGGCAGAGATTTTCGGGTTTGACCTGCGATCGCTGGCTTTATTTCGCATTGCCTTGGCGTTAGTGGTTTTAGTAGATTTATCGGTTCGTTTTAGCCAAGTAACTGCCCATTACAGCGAATTAGGGGTTTTACCCCTAGAAAGCTTATCGAAAGTCTCTGCTAGTCCTTTTTACTGGTCGATTTTTGCTCTCAGTGACTCGGTACTGGTGCAGAGTATCCTGTTTATTCTGGCTATAGCGATCGCATTATTGCTTTTAATTGGCTATCATACCCGTTTAGCCACGATCGCCACTTGGGCGCTAATCGTCTCTTTACATCATCGTAACCCCCTGTTACTATTTGCCGCCGATGACGTAATCCGGGCAGTATTATTCTGGGCGATGTTTTTACCCCTCGGTGCCTGTTATTCCGTGGAAAGTGCCTTAAACACCAATCCCAACCCCCTACCCAAGCGTGTGGTTTCGGCTGCCACGGTGGCTTTTATGATACAGGTGTGTTACATCTATATGTGGTCAGCGGCCTTTAAAACCAAAAGTGAGACTTGGTGGCCCGATGGTACAGCCGTTTATTACTCTCTCAGTTACGATCAATACGGTACTGCTTTTGCCGGTTTTTTACTATCTTTACCGCCACAATTACTAGAAATCCTCACCTTTTCAGCGTTAATCTTTGAATGGGTGGGTCCACTGCTAATTTTTATCCCCTTTCGCAATAGTTTCTTCAAAATAGTCGCTATTCTTTCGTTTATTCTCTTACATATCGGTTTTGGTCTCAGTTTTCATCTGGGAATTTTCCCGTTTTTGAGTATTACCCATTGGTTGCCCATCATCCCTAGTCTTGTCTGGGATTGGGGACAAAAACGGATTATAACCCCAGAAAGAGAAGGTTTAAGGATTAATTATGATCGAGATTGTGGATTTTGCAAAAAAGTTGTTCATCTTCTCCGCACTTTTCTTATTTTACCTGGCACTCCCCTGTTAGTCGCTCAGGATAACCCCTCAATATACGAGGATATGGTGGCCCAAAATTCTTGGGTGGTGGAAGATTGGCAGGGAAAACGCTGGTTTAAATGGTCAGCATTGGTTTATGTTGTCAGTCTTTCGCCAATTTTCTGGTTTTTAGCGCCAATTTTGCGTTTACCGCCCCTCATGGTCTTGGGAACGAGAATTTATGAGTGGATTGCCTCCCATCGTCGTTTTATGGGCAATTTCACCAAACCTTTCAAGTTTCGTCCCCTGACGATTAAATCCTCTTTACCTTTAAATATTTTGGTAATTTTCTTCTTATTGTTGACCAGTATCTGGAATTTACGCAGTTTTGTCCGGCAATCGGTCGATAGGGGTGATTTAAATACACCTTTAGTTCAATCCCTCGATCGCTTGCTCACCCGTCGTACTTTTAATACAATTGATATTTTGGCAAGAGTTACCCGTTTAGACCAATATTGGACTATTTTTGCCCCTGGTCCGCCTCGCGATGATGCTTGGTTTGTGGCAGTCAGTCAATTAGCCGATGGTTCCACGGTAGATTTATTTAGAGAAGGACAGCCGGTAATTTGGGATAAACCCACGGATAGCGATCGCAATCGCTTGTATAAAACCATGCAGTGGCGACAATATTTTATTAATCTTGATCGAGCTATTGGTCGGTCAGTTTATGGAGAGTTTGGTCATTATCTCTGTCAAAACTGGAATCAGCAGCACAGTAGTGATCAACAGATTAAATCCCTGCAACTTTATATTATGCGGGAAAGAACTGTACCCCCCGGAGAAAAACAGGGAATCGAAAAAGAGCTAATCTGGCAGCAAAATTGTCTTTAATCAGTTATCAGTTATCAGTTATCAGTTATTAGTTATCAGTTATTAGTCAGATCAAAGTTATCTTGTAACTAAAATCTGATTGCTTCTTTTTCTCTTTCAAACTAACTACCGATCAACTTTAAAAATCGCTGGAACCGCTCTGGAGAGTAGCGAGGGATTTTTCAAAATTCATTCTCTGTTCAGCATTGCGGAGAAAGTAACCACTCATCATTGCTGAGGCCAATAACCGGCCCAGATGTTCGCGACTGGTACTGATAGTGACACCGAAATGTTCGGAAGGAAGGTTGCCCAAAAGTCCGATAATGTTGCGTTCCATCACTTGGAAAACCTCTTGGGACTCCGGTTTCGAGAGTTGGGCGATTGTTTCTGGACTTAAGGTCTGGACATACTGCCACAAACTCTCGGAAAATTCACTATCGGTACCGAATAAATTGTGAGGGCGATCGTTTTCTCTATACACCTTTGATCTCCTTAACTCAATTTTTTTATAAACTATCCTTTTGGTTCTTCCAATTTAACAGTTTTTTGAGATAGTGGCAGTCGGTAGAACCGAACCTGAAGGGGATGGTCATACCAAGCAAAAAACCCATCTCCAGCACAAATCAAAAACTTAACACTGATGATAACCGATCACTGTTCACTGATAACTTTTATTTACCCATACCTAAATGCTGGGCCTTTTGATAGACTTTACCCTCCGTCAGCAGCGAGGGGGCAATCACCACTTCCACCTGTTGCATTTCCTTTAAGTTCTTAGCACCCAAAGTTCCCATACTGGTTTTCAGCGCCCCCAAGAGGTTATGAGTACCATCATCTAATTTTGCCGGTCCAACGAGGATTTCGGCAATAGTTCCGGTACTGCCCACACTAATTCGGGTTCCCCGGGGTAGAACCGGACTAGGTGTGGCCATACCCCAGTGAAAACCGCGGCCGGGGGCCTCCAAGGACCGGGCAATGGGGGAACCAATCATCACCGCGTCAGCACCACAGGCGATACATTTGCAGATATCACCGCCGGTAATAATGCCGCCATCGGCAATAACGGGGACGTATTTACCGGTTTCCTGGAAAAAATCGTCCCTAGCGGCGGCACAATCGGCCACAGCAGTGGCCTGGGGAACTCCCACTCCTAAAACGCCGCGAGAAGTACAGGCGGCCCCCGGACCGATACCGACTAAAACCCCGGCTGCCCCAGTTTTCATCAGGTTAAGGGCGACTTCGTAGGTGACGCAGTTACCCAAAACCACGGGAATGGGCATTTCTTGGCACAGTTGCACTAAATCGAGGGGGGTGATAGCTTCCGGGGATAAATGGGCAGTGGAAACGACGGTTGCTTGGACAAAGAGAATATCGGCCGCTGCTTGGGCAACGATAGCACCGTATTTGACGGCACCGGCAGGGGTGAGGCTAACTGCCGCAATACCGCCTTTTTCTTGAATTTCTTGGATACGAAGCTCGATTAGTTGCGGTTTAATCGGTTCTGCGTAGAGTTCCTGCATTAAACCGACGAATTCTGATTTGCCGACTGCGGTAATGCGATCAAGAATCGGGTTAGGATCCTCGTAACGAGTTTGAATACCTTCGAGGTTTAGTACCCCTAGCGCCCCCAACTCGGAGAGAAGGACGGCCATTCTAGTATCCACCACCCCATCCATAGCGCTGGCGATAATCGGGATTTCCCGCTCGATATTGCCGAGAGACCAACGGGTATCGGCTAAACTAGGATCGAGGGTTCGCACTCCGGGTACAAGTGCGATTTCATCGATACCGTAAGCTCTACGGGCTGTTTTGCCCCGACCAATAATTGTATCCACGTTTCTATACTATTTCAGACCTATTTAGCCTAGACTAGCAAATTTCGCACCATCTGGAAAAGCTTTTCGGTATTATGGCCGACTAGGCCCCGGGAAAATAATCACCGCAGTCGATCGCTTGTTCGGTGTTGGCGCTCCTGGGTTGTACACTACATTTGAGGCGATAATCGTTGGTAAAGTAGCGGCAGTGGGAGCAAGGGATGGAGTGCATCCGTCGGGCAACTTGCCAACTATCGCGCACGGCACTGGCTAAAGACCAGCAAACTAAAGCGATAATGGCAGCGGCGATTGAAAAACGTAAAATAATCCAGATTTCCATGGCGAACAACTAAAATTACCTGATTTGGATAGGAATCAACCGAGGCAATTGGCAGAGGGTTAGATACTGAACCGTTTACTGACATCCAGACTAACCGTTAGCAATCACCAGACTTTTAAGAACATTTTCGGTCATGGCCGCTAGTTGATCCAATTGTTCCTGATGGCGTTTTGCCTGTTTTTTGGCTTCTACCTTGCGTTTCAGGGCTTCCCGGGCTAAATCATCGCGATTTCTGCTTAAAGCTTCGATCGCTACTCGATTCCATGTTTCTGCTTCTTGAATGGCTTTTTTGTACTGGGGGTGAATTTCATCCCAACTGAGCTTAAGACTGCTTAAAGCCCCTTTTAACAGGGTTTGGGCATTGTTGGGGTCGGCTCCGATGAGGGATTTTTTCAGAGGTTCGTAGAGTCCCACCGCTTGTAAATGGGTAATAATCGGGATAAATTCTTCTATCTGTTGACTTTTGCTAATGCCAGTCTTACACCAAGTGGCAAAATGTTCGCAGTTGTTAAAAAGAAGATTATATTTCTGTTCCCCCAGACGACTTAGCGCCCTTTCTACCACCACATCGGGGATAAAGGAAAATCCCACCTCTACATGGCGCACCACATAGATTTTACCGCCCCTAGCAAAGGTTTCTAGGGAAGTTCGTTCCACAATCTCGCTCGGTTTTCGGTAATGAATGACGCTACCATCACCGCAATCGATGCCATGATGAGCATAAACACCCTGAAGATTGAGCAATTCCCGATAGGCGTATATTTGATCCCCTCTAGCCATATTTTTTTAGTAATAAAGTAAACAAGGAGATTATCTATTGAGTCAGTTTTTCTGGGTATTAATCTTCGTTTTCATGAAAATATTCCCGATCGCGATTTGTCAAAACCTATTATAGCATTTATCTTAATAGTGAGGTACAAAGTTTTCCTTTGGGGGAGTCGGTCGTCAATACCAAATTAGGTTACACTTCATTTTTATGGGAAACGCTGTAAAAATTATCGCAGCAGAAATTGAGGACTATAGCCCAAACACCAGCGATTGAAGCCCCTTTTTGACTGTTAACACCCTTAACCCAGAGATTATGGATGCTTTTAGTCCCTTTCCTCCTGACTGGACAGAGAATGCTGTTCACGCCTACAATTTTTGTTGTCCTTACTGTGGGGCAAAAGCTAAAGAAGCTCAGGCCGTTTGGATCAATCGCCGCGCTCCCGTTTTAGGAGAAGATTCTCGTCGTAAATGGCAGGAATTCTATCATTGTCAATGCGATCGAGTTTGGTGGGCCTGGAGTAGTGATCGACCTGCGGAAAATAAGTAATTCTGAATCGGGAATGGAAAATATGGCCGATGTCTATGTTTCTTGGGATGAATACCATCGTCTGATCGAAAAATTAGCAGTAAAAATCGATCATTCTGGTTGGCAATTTGCTCAGATTGTCTGTTTAGCTAAGGGAGGATTGCGCGTCGGTGACATTCTCTGTCGTCTTTTTCGTCAACCCCTAGCCATTCTCTACGCTGCTTCCTACGGGGGGCAAAATAATCAAATTCGGGGAGAATTAACTATTTCCTCGAATTTAGCCATGATCGAGGCCCAATTAAAGAGTCCCTTGTTATTAGTGGATGATTTAGTCGATTCGGGAATCACTCTCCAAAAAACCTCGATTTTGTTACAGGAAAAATACGGGATTACCAATATCAAAACTGCGGTGATCTGGTACAAAGCGGCATCAAGAATCAAACCTGACTATTATGTGGAATATTACCCCGATAATCCCTGGATTCACCAACCCTTCGAGCGTTACGAGTTAATTACACCCAAAGACCTCCTAAGCTGAGACGTATTTTAACCGCTTATTCTTAGATTAGCCGAATCTCCCCCAATCCCTTTACTGTTGCCTCTTGCCTCTTAAATGCGCGGGCAGCTTAGTCAATGACTTAATTAGTATTCTTGTATTGTTTGGGGGGAAAACTCAGAAAAATTGCTAGAATATTAGCCTGATTAATTAATTTTCCCCTCGATCGAGTATGACTTTCTCCTCAGCCGCAGACTTTCAAGATGAATTTGATGTCATCGTCGTCGGGGCGGGCCATTCCGGCTGTGAAGCGGCCCTAGCTTGCGCCCGTCTCGGTTGTCGTACCCTTCTCCTCACCCTTAATCTCGATAAAATCGCCTGGCAACCCTGTAACCCCGCCGTCGGTGGTCCGGCTAAATCCCAATTAACCCACGAAGTGGACGCTTTAGGCGGCGAAATTGGCAAAATGGCCGACCGCACCTATCTGCAAAAACGGGTTCTTAATGCCTCTCGCGGGCCGGCAGTCTGGGCCCTACGGGCCCAAACCGATAAACGGGAATACGCGGCGGTGATGAAAGGTATCGTCGAAACCCAAGCCAATCTGGTTATTCGGGAAGCCATGGCCACAGACCTGATTTTAGGGGCAAATGAGCAAGTTTTAGGGGTAGAAACCTATTTCGGCACTTGTTTCGCCGCTAAAGCCGTGATTTTAACCACTGGCACTTTTTTAGGCGGTAAAATCTGGATTGGCGGCAAGTCTATGGCCGCCGGACGGGCGGGCGAATTTGCGGCGGTGGGTTTAACAGAAACCCTAAATCGTCTCGGATTCGAGACCGGTCGCCTAAAAACTGGCACTCCTGCCCGTGTGGATAAGCGTTCGGTGGATTACTCCCGTATGGAACCGCAACCGCCCGATGACGAGGTACGTTGGTTTAGTTTTGATCCAGAGGTGTGGATCGAACGGGAACAAATGAACTGTCATCTCACCCGCACCACGGCGGCAACTCATCAATTAATCAGAGATAATTTACATTTATCCCCCATTTATGGCGGTTTTATTGACTCGAAAGGACCGCGTTATTGTCCCAGTATTGAGGATAAAATCGTCCGTTTTGCCGATAAAGAAAGTCATCAAATTTTTATTGAACCGGAAGGGCGCGATATTCCCGAACTTTATATCCAAGGCTTTTCAACGGGACTGCCGGAAAATGTTCAATTAGCAATGCTGCGGACTTTACCCGGTTTAGAAAACTGTGTGATGTTGCGTGCTGCCTATGCAGTGGAATACGATTATTTACCAGCAACTCAGTGTTATCCAACCCTGATGACGAAGAAGATTGAGGGGTTATTTTGTGCGGGACAAATTAACGGGACAACCGGTTATGAAGAAGCGGCAGCCCAGGGACTGGTGGCGGGGATTAATGCGGCGCGGTTTGCTTTAGGAAAAGAGTTAATTGTTTTTCCCCGGGAGGAAAGTTATCTAGGAACTTTGGTCGATGATTTGTGTACTAAGGATCTGCGGGAACCCTATCGAATGTTAACCAGTCGTTCCGAATATCGCTTAGTATTGCGATCGGATAATGCCGATCAACGATTAACACCTTTAGGGCGAGAAATTGGTTTAATTGATGACCGGCGTTGGCAATTATTCCAGAGCAAACAAGCTAATATTATCGCTGAAAAAGAACGCTTACACGAAACGAGAATTAAAGAACGGGATGAGGTGGCAATTGCCATCGTTAAGGATACGGAACAAAAAATCAAAGGTTCTCTCTCTTTAGCGGATTTACTGCGTCGTCCTAGCTTCCATTATCTCGATCTTGATCGCTATGGTTTAGGTAATCCTGATATAAATTTAGCCGAAAGAGAAGGGGTAGAAATTGAGATTAAATATTCCGGTTATTTGAAGCGACAACAAAATCAAATCGACCAAATTAGTCGCCACAGTAACCGTCATTTATCCCCCGATATTGACTACATGAAAATCGAAACTTTGTCAATGGAATCGCGGGAAAAATTAACAAAAATTAAACCCGCCACCATCGGCCAAGCCTCGCGAATTGGTGGAGTCAATCCCGCCGATATTAACGCTTTATTAGTGTATTTAGAAATGCGGCAGATGTCGGCAGTTAAAAGTTAGGAAATAATCCTGATTAGTGGATTACTATTGGGAAGACCACCGAAGAATCGAAGTGCTGAACTAATACCAATTCTCCAAAGTCTGACTACAGAAGTTTAATCCCCCTAAATCCCCCTTAAAAAGGGGGACTTAAATTCGATGTGTAGTTTTCATTTAGAGAAATGGTATAAAAAAACAAGCTCAGTTAGATGAAAAGTTTCGCAATCGTATTGAGGGCAAATTTGGACAAGCTAAAAGACGTTTTGGACTCGATAGAGTGATGACTAAACTTTCAGAAACGTCAGAAACTTCTATCGCCATTACCCTTTTAGTGGTTAATCTTTCTACCCTGCTAAGGCAGGTTTTACTATTTCTTTTTGTCCGAAATCAGAAAAGTTACTGTTTTTGGTCTTTTCTATCAGTTATCTTGATGTTAATTGAGAATTATCAACAGAATCACTTATCATTAAAGAAACAGAATTTGCCCTTAGCATCATAACTTTTTTTTTCCTATCTGATTTTTTCAGCAAACCCTAAGTAGTTTAATCCTATTTGATCGGAGATAACCTGAAAGTAAAATGTTTCAACCTTAGATGCGGAAAGTTACCGCTAAAGTTTGATTGCTTAAAGAGTCAAGTGCCGATAGCGATTCCTGTGGGGTCGCTATTTTTTTCGTCCCCACCGACAAAATTGAGCAGCGCTCGTCGTCCCTGCTCACCTCGATCGAGTAAAGTAATCTCTAGATAATTTTCCGGCAAAAAAGTTAAACGTTCTGACCATTCGATCGCCACTATCCCTAAATCTACCTCGATTCCCTGCCAATAATTTTCTAGGTACAGCGCCTCGATATCTTGACCCTGCAAACGATACAAATCCAAATGATACAAAGGAACGCGGCCTTCGTTATATTCGTTAACGAGGGTGAAGGTAGGACTAGCTATAGGCTCTTGAATGCCCAATCCTAAGCCAATTCCCTGTACTAAGGTGGTTTTTCCCGCTCCCAAATCGCCTTTTAATAAAATTACACTGCCAGAGTCCAAGGTTTGCCCCAGTTTTTCGCCTAAATTGACAGTAGCTTCTTGATCGGGTAAGTCGATAATCATTTTTTCCCGTTAGGATGCCCATTAACCACTGATTTTAATATAGCGATCAGAGCAGGTTTCTGACATCCTTGGCTCTGGGGGGCCAAATTTGGTCTTTATGATCGAGAAAAATAGAAGCAGTTAAACTAATCCCTTATGTCTTAGTCTTACCTTTGGTCAAATGGTCGCTATCAGGACAGAGATAAGCGATCGGCGAAACCTTCCGGTAGATTAGACTAAATGGGAGTTGGTTAACTGCTTTTATAAAATTGATTGTTCCCTAACCATCAGCATTGTCTAGGGTCGAAGGGAATAAAACAACCGAAGTTTAGGACTTTAAGCCAGAAGTTAAGGGGAACAGTGAAATTATTATTTTTGAGTAATGGCCACGGTGAAGACGAGATCGCGATCCGGATTATCAAAAGACTGCAATCATCTCCCCACTGTCCCGGTATTACTGCTTTACCCCTAGTGGGTAACGGTTATACTTATACTCGTCTGGGGATTCCCCTTCTCGATCGAGGTCAAAAAATGCCCTCTGGGGGTTTTATCACCAGGGATGCCAAACAATTATGGCGAGATCTGCGGGAGGGATTATTAGGATTAACCTCCCGTCAATACCGTCTGGTCAGAAATTGGGGCCAAGAAGGGGGAAAAATTGTCGCGGTGGGAGATATCTTACCCCTTGCCCTTGCTTGGTTGAGCGAGACAGATTATGCTTTTGTGGGAACGGCTAAATCAGAATACTATCTCCGGGATGAGCAGGGATGGTTAGATAGTAGCTCGATGATCGATCGCCTCTGGGGTTCCTATTATTATCCCTGGGAACGCTGGTTAATGGCTCATCCTCGCTGTCGGGGGGTTTTTCCCCGGGATAGTTTAACTAGCAAAATTTTACAACAGTGGTCAATTCCCGTTGTCGATGGGGGTAATCCGATGATGGATGACCTTTTACCCTCGATAACGGGCGATTTTCCCCAAGATTGCCTAACTATTCTGCTGCTACCCGGTTCGCGCTTTCCCGAATCTCTCCACAATTGGCAGCAAATTATCGAGGCTGTGGCTGCCATGATTGGACGTTTTCCCGATTACAAGCTGGAATTTTTGGCAGCGATCGCTCCTTCTCTCCCCCTAGAATCTTTTACGGCTGCTTTAACTTCCCAGGGTTGGCGAGAACATAGCACAAATAAGTTTATTTGTCAAGAGGTATTTATAACTATTTCTCAAAGGGATTACGCCGAATATTTAGGCCGTTGCCATTTAGCGATCGCCATGGCGGGAACTGCCACGGAACAGTTCGTCGGTTTGGGTAAACCGGCGATCACAATTGCGGGATCTGGACCACAGTTTACTGCTCATTTTGCCACACTGCAACAGCGTTTATTAGGCTGTTCAATTCTCTTGGGCGATAGTGCCGAGTCAGTGCCAGACAAGTTAGAATATTTATTACAAAATCCCCCAAAGTGGCAAGAAATCGCCGTTAATGGTCGTGAGAGAATGGGGACGGCCGGTGCCTCCGATCGCATTGCCCAATGGTTACTAGGCAATTTTTGCCCTTAAATGAAAGTATCGGTCTGATTTTCGCCGCTAGTGGGCCCCTCAAAAATAGTTTCTAGGGCAATTTTTTGGGCGCTTGGTTGTTGTCCATAGCTGAAAAGATAGGGAATTTCTCCGCTTTGTTGACGAAACCACTGGAAAACGTAGGGACTACCATAAATAATCAATGCTTGAATTTGTCCAGTTTTCAGCAAAGCTTGATAGATAGCTTTCGTTTCCTCCCCTAATCCGGCACTACCCCGAAAAGGATTACCACGGATAAATATTTGTAGGAGAGTCGTTTCTGGGGAGACGAGGGACTGATTAAAGGTGCTACGATCAATTATTTGGGTTTGATAACCCCATTGTCGGGGAATTGTCACCGCCGGACAAGAGCGATCGAGAAAGTCACAGTTGAGTAAATCATCAATAATGATTAAATTGCGGCCTTGAGTGGCTTTAATGGGTAAATTACCGCTAACTGTTTGGGAATCTTTTAAAATATCGCTGACAATCTCCAGAGCTTGCGGTGCCGCTAAACTGCTTAAGGATTCTAAGGATGGCTGTCTTTGCCCTAATTTTTCCTTTGCTCGTTGAATACGCTGCCAAGAATCATTAATTCTCGCTTCGCTAATTGTACCCGCTTGCACGGCACTATACACCGCTTCGATCGCTTTGATCGGATCGGGTGGCATTAACAGTATATCGGCCCCCGCCTGTACCGCCCTCACTGCTATGGCGGCAGCGCTGGCAATTTTATTCACTCCTCCCATAATCAGGGCATCGGTGACGATTAAACCCTGAAAACCGAGATTTTGGCGCAGTTTTTCCCCGAGAATTTTCGAGGAAAGAGTGGCGGGAAATTCGGCATCCCAAGCGGGAATTAACAGATGGCCTGACATAATACTATCAACCCCTGACTCGATCGCCGCTTGAAACGGTGGCAATTCGATCGCTTCTAGGCGATGATCATCGTGGTTGATGATGGGAAGATCGAGATGGGAGTCATTGCTGGTGTCACCGTGGCCGGGAAAATGTTTGGCCGTGGTCAAAACTGGATAGGAATTCGCCCCTAAAATAAAAGCTTGAGCTAGATTAGCGACGATTTCGGGAGTTTCAGCGAAGGAACGAATATTAATAACCGGATTGTCGGGATTATTGTTCACATCGACAATTGGGGCTAAAATCCAGTTAATCCCGATCGCTAGTGCTTCCTTAGCGGTAATTGCTCCCATTTCTCTAGCATATTCTGTGGCTTTTGTCAAGCTTTTTTCGGCTATTTTTCCTAAAGCCATCGGGGGGGGAAACCAAGTAGCGCCGGAAAACCTTTGGCCGACCCCCTCCTCGATATCGGCGGCGATGAGGAGAGGATTATCCCCTGACCAACTTTGTAATTGTTGGCTGCGGAAAGCGATTTCGGCGGCGCTGCCTCCTAAGAGAATTACCCCACCGAGGTGGAGGGTTTCTAACCAATGTTTCAGGGTGGCGTTGACAGGTTCCCAGACAGGATAGCGGATTTGTTGGTCAAAGAGATAGCCGGAAGCGCGGACTACTATCATCTGACCAATACGTTCTTTTAGGGATAAAATGCGATCGCTCACTATTCAGTTATCAGTTATCAGTTATCAGTTATCAGGTTTAAGTTTTAAGTTCCCAGTGTTGTCTAAATTTAGTTATCCTCTACTGTTCACTGGTCACTGATAGCGGAATCGTCATCTTCTGGGGGTCGATCGCTTTTAATATGATCAAGAAGATGTAACATTCGATCGCCGCGTTCGAGGGAAGAATCTTCTAGGAAGACCACTTCGGGGGTACGTCTGAGACGGATGCGTTGACCGAGTTCACGTCGGACGAATCCCGCAGCAGCTTTTAACCCGGCCATAGTTTCGGCCTTTGCATCTTTGTTGCCGTAGATAGACACAAAAATCCTAGCGTGTTGTAGGTCGTGGGAGAGGTCCACATCGGTAACGCTAACCATGCCGGCACCGACGCGATCATCTTTAATTTCCATTAATAACATTTGACTGACCTCGCGCTTAATTAGCGAGGACACGCGAGATACTCGACGATCATTGGCCATAATTTTTGTCCCCTAAAAACAGCGAAACCCTTACCATTGTATCAAGCTAATCCGAGCATGGCTTTGAGGGTGAAATAAAGAAAGGCGAAAGTTCCCCCCAGAAAGCCGACAAGTGCGATCGCTGTGAGGGGATTTTTTAATAAAGGGGCGAACCAGCCGAAAAAGGCGAAGAAAATCCCTAAACTAAAGCTAATCAGATAGCGGGGGTAACGGCTCACGTTATCAAAAAAGTCGCCCATAAATTTTATTTATTATCTTTGTCCGTAAGTAATTATAGCAGTAAGCTTCGATGTTCAAGGGTAATTCGATAATTTCCCCGATTGAGTTTCACCTGGATTCTGGGACATCCGGCGCGAGAATCATCAATTGTCCTTCTTTATCCTCGCGAATGGCTAGAATCGCCGGACGTTCATTTTCTGCTGACTGAGGGGATAACCCGCGAAAAACATAAGTCCAATTGTTATTTTGGATTAATAACCGCCAAACTCGCGAGGGATTAACTTTACTATCATTCGTTTCTTTTCCCCGCAGCTCTTCGAGTAATTTAGTCTCACCGATAATTCGATAACCTTTGAGAGAAGGATCGGTAAAAACATCCTCTGGATTACGACCGATCGCTATCTGTTTTTCCGGTAAAACTAAAGTGATAACCGGTAAGGTAGAAGTATCATTAACTGCATCACGACGGGCATCGATCGATCCCTGAATTCGGGCTAACCAAAAAAGTATAATTAATAGCCAAATAACAGCGATCAAATCTTTTCGGAGAGCTTCGGGAATTCCCCGGACTAATAAACCTAGGGGGTGAAATATTTGATGAAATTTCCGTTTAGATTGACTGACAATTGAATAGGATGGCAGGGGAGACAAAATCCAGAGAGTAAATTGAATCGCAAAGGCAACGGCAACCAGCGCCAGAAAAGTTCGCAGCAACGCCCCGAAATCGCCACAGAAGACCTGTATCGGCACAAAAAGGAAGGAACGCAAGGGCAAGTCCAGACGGTTGATCTCAAGGCTAAACCAGCCGAAATAGGCCCACCGATAGATCCATCCCGTAAAATAGAGAAAAATCCCCAGCAAACCGAGAAGACTGGCGAAAGTTCCTAGTATCTGTGTTCCGGGAGGGGGCGAATTCGGAGCGCTCACGGTAAAATGTCCCTGATTGGCGTTTTCGATCGCTATCCTACTCGATCGATCGGGTTCTATCGCCAGTTCTTTGTATTTTATCAAGGAGAATAACCCATGTCGATCGACGATCCCCGACAAGTTAGTTTTTTAATCGAGAAAATGGAAGCGAGTTTACCAATCCCCGTGCGTGCAACTCCCGAAACGTTAAAAATAGCTGAAACAAAAGGCGAGCGATACAAACCCGATCACCAGTTTTCGATCGATAAAATTTTCTACATGGGAGACGAGGGGGGAATTATTTGTTCCCTAAAAAACGAATCGGGAAAACAAACGAGTCTTGTCTGTTCTTTAACCCATCTACGGATCGATAACGATCATCCGTTAGCGGCGGATATTCAATCCTACCAGAAAAAGCGATCGATGCGGATCGCACTACAGGATGGCAAAACCGGAAAAGCCCTCCGTATTGCCAAACAAAACCGCCCGAACAAAGGTTTCGGAAAGTAAAAATATATTGACAAAAACCGCAGGTTGGGTTACTGTTACTCCTAACCCACCGCATCCAATTATATTCGGGGAATAGGAATTTGATTAGTTCGTTGCTACCAGATCGTATTAACCGTTGATAATTGAATTTTTCGATCTCGGCTAATTAAGGGAACGTTTAAATATAGGGCGGTTGCCGCAATAATTCGATGTAAAGATACCAGATAACCGCATGAGTATCTAAGTAGCTGGTTATAATTAAATTTAAAATGGATTTCAGGTTCGATCCCCCCTGCCCCCCTTGATAAGGGGGGTTTCTGATAATTTTTAACGCCTACCTACTTAAAACTGCTTTTAACACTTAAAGATCCTCTGCCGTAAAATCTCCCCACGCTTCTCGTCGGGTTTTATCGATATCTTCAGCCGAGGGAGCCTGTCCTAAATCGGCGCATATACCCCATAAAGAGGGACGGGGTTGATTAACTTCTGCCGATTCCGATGCCATTTCTGCGGTAATTTTTTCGATCAGTTGCCGTTTCTCGATCGCGGATAATTTTTCCGCCCACCGCATTAGCTCTTGTAGAGTCATATTTTTATCGTCCACCGCGTAAAGGAGTAGCTTTATAAGTTTTAACATAAGGAGAAGATACAACGCTTCCCCTTTGACAATCCCGACGCTAAAATATGGAAAAAACCCTCTAGAAAAAACCCTAGGTTGGGTTACTGTTACTCCTAACCCACCACATCCAAGATTGAAAACAGAACCAACTAAATCCCGATCATTCAGGCAAGGTAAAGATGAAAAAACTCTACCCAATAATAACCGCAACTAGCCTAGTTTTTATCGCCTCTCTTGCTGGCTATCATCTACCGGCCACCGGCGATCAATCTCCCGTCAAGAAAATTCCCGTATTCATACCAGATGATACGAAAGTATCTTTAAAAAATGGCACTTCTCTATCTGGGAGATTAATCAAGTTCGATTCTCCAACAAAAACGATCGCTTTAGGGAGAGAATCAAAAACAAAAGAAGTGGCAATGAAAGAGATCAAACAGATAGAGTTTCAAGGGAAGGTTATTATCAAAAGCGGAGAGCTTGTTATTCGTGGGGAAGAGGGATCAAGCAATCCAAACCAGAATAGACAACGCTGGCAGGAACCCCTACAGAACTTCAAAATTATTGATGTTAATCAAGGAAAAGCAGAAGTAACTTTAACCTCGCTAGATCCTCTAGAAATAAGAGGGATCGAGGGGGTGGCGAGTAAGAGTTCCTACGTTGTCGAGGAAATTAAATTTAACCCCTCGGACAAAATTGAGATTCAAGTAAACCCCCATTAAAATTCACAAATAAAAAGCCTATTTTTTAGGAAATTAAGGAAGACTTTAAATGGGAAAGTTGGCTGATGTATTGTTCGATTGTTTTTGGTGATAGTGGATAGTTTAAGGTCGGGTTAGCGAGGTAAAAAATGATGTCATTAATGATAGCTTCGTAATCTGTTTCATAGGCGATATCTTCTCTGCATTCGATGGCATCAGCCCAGTTTTCTAAGTCGGTGGCAGATAGAGCGTTATTGAGATAGCGATCGAGAATATCGATCAGATGCTCTTTTTTTAGGGTGATAATTGCTTCGCTACTGTCCCAAGGAAAGGTTTTTAGGATAGGGATGATAGTTGATAGGGGTTGGTCAAAGTTGACTAGGGCGTTGAGGTATTCTTGTTTAGTTTTCATGGGTATTTTTGTTTGATGTGAACAATATAAGTAGCTGGTTATCATTAAATTAAAAATGGATTTTAGGTTCGATCCCCCCTGCCCCCCTTGATAAGGGGGGTGCCGGTCCCCCATGCTCCCCTTGATAAGGGGGGTGCCGATCCCCCCTGCCCCCCTTGATAAGGGGGGTTTCTGATAATTTTTAACGCCTACCTACTTAGTAATTATAATCTTTTGGTAACTGTCTATTTTGAACGCCGATTAAAGGGGAAACTATGAAAATAAACTATGATCGAGCCGCTAATGCCGCTTATATTCGTCGTTTTGAGGGAAAGGTTATTGATTCTGAGGAACTAGCGCCGGGGATTGTCTATGATTACGATGAGACGGATAGGATTGTAGGGATTGAGATTTTAGCAGTCAAACAGAGAAGGGCCGAACAATTCAAAAATATTGATTTTCCGTTGGAAGAGAGTAAAAACAAGAGATTAGACAATGGTTCGGAAAGTTAATACTAAATTGTTAAGTGATGTGAGAAATTCAGGAAATATGGGAGGTGCTATAATTGATATATTTACTCAGTCAAAAAACGATGATTAAGTTAAAAGTCACAACGGTAGGGAACTCTATGGGGGTGATTTTCCCGAAAGAGTTGGTGGAGAAGCTGCGCCTTAGTAAAGGCGATATGCTCTACGTCTTGGAAACGCCGAATGGCTTTGAGCTTACACCCTACGACCCCGAATTTGTCCAGCAAATGGAAGTGGCGGAGGAAGTGATGCGCGAAGACTGGAATGTTTTGAGAAAGCTGGCAACTTAGGCTCATGAACCAGCTAATCTGGATAGCTGATGGGGTAGCTCTCGCGATTCATCACCACCAAATAGCCGAGCATGGTGGATTAGAGGGTATTCGAGATGAGGGGTTGCTAGAAAGCGCACTTTCCCGACCGCAAAATTTTCTGGCTTATTCTGAGTCGCATCCTGACATGGCTTCTTTGGCAGCAGCCTACGCTTACCCAGGGAACAGCAAGAAATGTTAAGTACCTAAGCAAAATTAATTACACATTTCGATAAAGCTTTTGCCTCTTGCCTATTGCCTCTTGCCTGTCTTCACTAGGAAATTTATTTTGCATGACTACTTAATCGAGTCAGGGGAGAATATCAGGAATTGAGAGCTTGTTCCTGTAGTTATGATTGCCGCATCATTTTCTATTTAGAACGAGACGAAAAAACTCAAACAGATAGAATAGTTTTGATTAACATTGGAACTCATGATGAGGTGTATTAACTAATAACTGATAGCGGAAATAACTATGAATCCCAAATTTTACGCATTACTTACTCTTTCCCTAGTGGCTACCGTCACCCTACCAGTTGTTAACGGGAAACTCTCCTCTCTCGTCCCTGCGGTAATAGCGCAAAATACGGATGCGAGGGAAGCGGAAGCTGATCGACTGAATAATCAGGGGATTGAAAAGGCTCGAACCGGAAAATTCAGACAGGCTCTACAATCTTGGTATAGAGCTTTACAGATTTATCGAGAAATTCAGAATGCTGCCGGAGAGGCTGGGGTTTTAAATAACTTAGGTATTGTCTATCGTTATCTGGGACAGTATCAAAAAGCACGCGACTATCACCAGTATTGTTTAGTTATTGCCAGAACCATTAAAGATCGCTTGAAAGAAGGCAAATGCCTGGATAATTTGGGTCTTGTTTCCTTCGATCTGTCCGAGTATCGACAAGCTCTGGATTATCATTTACAATCTTTAGCTATTTTTAGAGAAATCAAAGATCGAGAGGCAGAATTAGGTTCCTTGATCAATTTAGGTAATGTTTATCTATCTTTAAACGATTATTCCCAAGCACTCTCTACCTATCAGCAATCTCTGATTATTGCTAGAGAGATTAACAATCCCGAAGGAGAAGCAAAATCTTTAGACAATTTAGGCATTACTTCCTTTTCCTTGGCAAAATATGAGGAAGCAAAAGCTTATCATTTGCAATCTCTAGCGATTCTAGAAAAGATTAACGCTAGGCAAGCTCAGGCGGCTTCGTTACAGAATTTAGCAAATGTCGAGCTTTTTCTGGGTAATTATCAGGACTCGATCGCTCACTACCAACAATCTTTAACCATGACGAGAGGGATCAGCTATCGCCTCGGGGAAGCGAAAGCTCTGCACGGGCTAGGTCAAGCATACTCTTCTATTGGTCAAAATCAGACCGCGATCTCCTACTATCAGCAGTCTCTGATCATTAAACGAGAAATTGGCGATCAACAGGGGGAAGCCAATTCTTTAGGTAATTTAGGCATTGCCCACGCATCTCTAGGAGAATATTACACAGCCCGGGACTATCTACAACAGCAATTAATCATCACTAGGGCGATTGGCGATCATTACGGTGAAGGAAATGCTTTAGGCAATTTAGGCATGATCGACTATATACTTGGACAGTACACTAAGGCGATCGAGTATCAGCAAAAGTATTTAACTATTGCTAAGACGATCGGCGATCGCTACGGAGAAGGAAACGCTTTAGGTAATTTAGGACTCGTCTATCTATCTCTAGAAGAGTACCCCAAGGCGATCGAGTATCAAAGACAAGCTTTAGCTATAGCACAAGCGATCGGCGAACCACAATTAACATCTCATAGCTTCAATAATCTTGGTATTATCTATCGAGTTCTTAATCAACCCACAGCCGCGATCGATAATTTAGAAGCGTCCCTAAACATTACTTTAAAAACTCGTAGTGAATTATCCCGCAACGATCGCAAGGATTTTTTAGCCTCTAACGAAAGAACCGTAATCACTCTCGCCACAATCCTTATCGAACAAAACCAACCAGAAAAAGCTTTTGAATGGCTTAACCTCGCCACTACTGCCGATCTCGCCGATTACAATCGCCTGATTAATGCGAAAGTTGCTGATCTCGATGCACAAAAAGCACTTGATAACTGGAACACCGACAATCGACAACTCGAAGGAATGCGCCGACAACTACAGGATAAATACTCGGAAGAACTGGCACAACAGATCCGACAATTCGAGGAGAAAGTGTATAAAAATGCGGAAACTATCGGACAAAAATATCCCGAAATTGCTGAACTTTTTGAAACCAAACCCACCGACATCGCCCAACTACAGAAAAATATCGCTCCTGATACCCTCGTTATTCAACCCGTTCCCCTCCGCGATAAAGTCGCCCTATTTCTCGTTACTAGAGAAAAATTAATCATTATTCAAAGTGATGCAAAACGCGAGGAATTGAATAAACTCGTCAGCGAATACCGTACCCAATTAGCCGACTATCAAAATGCCGACTACCTCGTTACCGGTAGTAAATTGTACGAGATTTTAATCCGTCCCATCGAGTCCCAAATTGCCACCAGTTCCCCGAAAAATATCGCTATTATCGCCAGTGGACAACTACGCTATATTCCCTTTGAAACCCTCTACGATAAGAAAAATGACCAAGTTCTCCTAGAAAAATATCCAATTTATTATTTAACTCGTATTTCTAGTTATCGACTTCTCAAAAATATTGATTTTCAATTATCAAAAAATATTTTGCCTATAACAATTATATTAGGTGTGGTTATCATTGCCGTAGTCGGTATGGTCATAATTCGTAACTTTGCCATTTTACTAGGAAGTATCTTGATAATATTTTTGGGAGGAGCAACATTGTTTTTAATTGCTCAATTCAACACTCAGACTAATAGTGCTTTAGCATTTGCTAACCCTAAACCCACCCAAGAAGAACTTAAAGGCACAGAAATAGAAGCAGAAACTATCAGCAAAATCTTTCCGGGAAGTGAAAAATATCTCGGTACAAATGCAACTCTAGATATATTCAAAAAACAAGCCTTTCGCTTCTCGATTTTACACTTAGGAACTCACGGCTGTTTTGACCTCGCTGGCTGTCCTAATTTGGGTATGCAAGCTAATACTATTCTTTTCGCAAATAATCAACAATATAACATCGCTGATGCTGCATTATTAGGCTTAAAAAATACCGAATTAATCACCCTGAGTGCCTGTCAAACCGCCAAGGAAGCCAACGCAGACGGTCAGGAAATTTCAGGACTTGCTTACGTCTTAGAAAGAGCCGGTGCTAAATCAGTAATAGCCAGTCTTTGGAATGCTGAAGATAATACCAGTGCGGAAATTATGACCCAATTTTATCAGAATCTCAAGAATGGCATGACTAAAAGTGAAGCCATGCGACAGGCCAAACTTAGTCAAATTAAAAGCCATCCTTATTTTTGGTCGCCCTTTATTTTGATTGGGTCTGCTAATTATGAAGAAGGGAGATTCTAATCCAGTACCGCCAGAGATACAGGCTGAAATTGACGCTCTAGCTGCGTCACAAGAGCCTATCCGCACAGAGCTGATCCCGGAGGCCACGGGAGATTGGAGCAAGGCGCAGCGTGGTGTATTTTATCGTCCGCTTAAACAGCAGATCACCCTAAGCCTTGATGCTGACCTGATAGACTGGTTCAAAACCCAGGCCACACAAGAGGAGGGGTATCAGACCAGTATTAATCGCGCCCTGCGAGAATATGTGGAAACACGGGCAAAAAAATAAACCCCCTCAAGATTGATTGAAGGGGCATTGATGGTATTTTTAGAGGCAATTTAGCCTATTTTTGTGGTTTCTTTTTCGGTGAATTTAGAGGGTTTTAGTTGGCAACTGATAATAAAGCCTCTTCTATTGGCTTTGGTAACTCAATAGCATGAAACCGATTCACAGAAAAAGCGTAATCTTCACCACTTTCATCAATAACCCGAATTAGACTGTTTATTTCTGCTGTCTCATCAGGGACAACGCGGTATATTTTGCCCACCTCTAGTGAAGCTTCGTAGCCTTCATTATTGAGACAAACTGCGAACTTATTTGTTGGAGATGACTCTATTTTCATGGTCAATCTAGAAACGGTAGCTTGAGCTTAAATTCTTTTTTGCCGATGCCATGAGCTTCATACCAATGGACTTCAGCTAACCTTACTATACCATTGGCAAGCTGAACTTGGGCTATGCCCTTTAATTTTCTCCATTTACCTTTGCCATACTGTTTTTGCAACCGTTCCCGATTACGAATTCCTGTTCCTGTGGCAATAATCTCGATATTCGTGATATCGCTGATAATCTCAAAGTCCACGATCGAGCAAGCAATCTTAAAGAGTGGCCTTTCATTATAGCATCTATTGCCAAAAAAGAGATATAAAAAAACAAACCCCCCTCAAGATTGAATGAAGGGGCATTGATGGTATTTTAGAGGCAATTTAGCCTACTTTTGTGGTCTCTTTTTCGGTGGATTTAGAGGATTTTAGTTGGCGCTTCAGGGTTGAAGCTGCACCGAGTGTGCCGAGAGCGAACAAACTAAGAACTGAAGTTGGTTCTGGTGTATGTACTAAAGAAACATTTATAGCGCTTTTCACGTTACTGAGGTATCGACAAGTTTTGCCAACAAGGGGTTTAAACCCCTTGCCCATACCTCATTCTGATGAAAACTGCTATAGTATCTGAGTAGTACTGTTAATACAAGTTGGATTGCAAAAGTCAAAATCTGATGGTTGCTTACCAGTCAATTGACCCAGTGCATAATCGTAAGTCCTGATATTAAAATGTGATTCATGTTTAAACTTCTGTGTACCATTAGAATCCAGAAAACGAGCAAAAATTAAATCAGGATGAACGTTCTGACCCTCTCCATGAGGAGCTTTTACATGAGTAGTTTTCAGAGTAACTGTCTGCCCTTCACTAAATGACTCTGTTGCTTTTACACTCCAATTGTCTCCAATAAAACCAGAGGTAGATCCTAGGTCAGATACATTATCGAAATAAAAAGAACCATCAAATCCATACCGATCATCTCTACGTATGTCCCATCCTAATATTGCCGCTTCAGAAGGCTTAGAAGCTGTAATAATAAGTGTTGCTCCTAGAGTTCCGCCTAAAGCTAACCTTGTGAGGTTTTTAACTGTTGATAATCTGGATAGTTTTATCATTGTCGTTCACCTTGAATTGGTTTTAAGCGAACTATACACACTCCCCCCCCCACAAATGTATCAAAATTTACAATTTAATAAATATTTACATTTTTCTCCCTTCAGATTTTGGGGTTTTTGGGGAGTTCAAGAGCTTGGAATTGTACAATAAGGTTGTACAAGTCTCCCCTAAAAATCATGTTAAGCAAAGAAACCACCTACTCTCAAGCAAGAATGAATTTAGCCGGTATCTTAGATCAGGTGTGTGACGAATCTCAAATTATCGTCATTAAGCGTCGCAATCAGAAAAATGTGGCGTTAATTGCTGAAGATGAGCTTTCCAGTTTATTAGAGTGTGTTTATTTATTGCGATCGCCAGAAAATGCCCAACGCTTATTTCGCTCTTTAGCATGGACCCAGACAGAAGATGCAACTCCTCAAACATTAGCTGAATTGAAAGAGGAGTTAGGAATTGAGTCCTAAAAGAGAAAATAAGCCAGATAAACCTCAAAACAATCCTATTCATGGTTATTTGCCCGTTTTTAGTCCTGATTTCAAAGCAGATTTAGCTTGGTGGTATCGGAACGAACCGAAAAAAGGCGATAAAATTTTAGACTTAGTGGCAGATATTTTGGATGGCGATCCGTTTACAGGATTGGGTAAACCCGAACCTCTTAAGTATATTGCTGCCGACACTTGGTCACGACGGATCGACTTAGAGCATCGTTTGGTTTATAAAGTCACAGGAAATAAGGTTTATTTTTTACAAGCTCGTTATCATTATCAATCAGGCTAAACTCAGACAAACCCATTAAGAACTGTTACAGGAGAAAGGGGACAAAGAACGTAGAGGGGGACAGTGAAACAACAAACATTTTCTACTCCAAGTCTGTAGCCTAAGCTACAATTTAATAAATATCTACATTCCTCCTTTCTCCTGTCGATCCTAGACATCATTCTAAAAGTCGGCACTTAAAGGGGTACGGGGGAAAGGAATCACATCGCGAATATTGGTCATTCCCGTCATGAATTGTACCAGACGCTCGAATCCTAAACCAAAACCGGCGTGGGGAACGGAACCGTAGCGACGCAGGTCTAAATACCACCACAAATCATCGGGATTCATTCCCTGTTCCTGCATTCTTTGGATTAATACATCTAATCGCTCTTCCCGTTGGGAACCGCCGATAATTTCGCCGATCTTGGGCGCTAAAATATCCATAGCGGACACGGTTTTATTATTGTCATCTAGACGCATATAAAAAGCTTTGATTGTCTTGGGATAATTGGTGACAATCACGGGTTTTTTAAATAGTTCCTCCGCTAGATAACGTTCGTGTTCTGACTGTAAATCTACGCCCCATTTTACGGGAAACTCGAACTGACGATCAGCTTTTTCCAATAACTCGATCGCTTCGCTATAGGTAATCCGGCCAAACTCACTATTAACGATATTCTCGGCCGTACTTAACACCGTTTTATCGATACGTTCGTTAAAAAACTGCAAATCTTCGGGACAATTTTCTAAAACGAATTTAAAGATATATTTCAGAAAAGCTTCTGCTAAATCCTGATCCCCTTCCAGATCACAAAAAGCCATTTCCGGTTCCACCATCCAAAACTCGGCCAGATGACGGGAAGTATTAGAATTTTCAGCGCGAAAAGTCGGGCCAAAAGTGTAAACATTAGATAAAGCCATGGCCATTACTTCCGCTTGTAATTGTCCACTGACGGTTAAATAGGCCCGTTTACCAAAGAAATCCTCGGCAAAATTGGCGGGTTTTTTTAAATCTAAACTGGTGACAGTAAATAATTCTCCCGCACCTTCGCAGTCGTTAGCGGTAATAATGGGAGTATGTACCCAAATAAAGCCCTTTTCTTGGAAAAAAGTGTGGATAGCGGTAGCGCAAGCGTTTCTAACCCGCATTACTGCTCCTAGGGTGTTGGTTCTTGCTCGCAGATGGGCAATGGTTCTTAGGAATTCAAAGGAATGACGTTTCTTTTGTAGGGGATAATCCGCAGGACAGTCACCATAAAGGGTGATTTCGGCCGCTTTTAACTCGATATTTTGCCCTTTACCCGGGGAAAGAACCAAATTTCCCGAAACAGCGATCGCCGTTCCTGTACTAATTGTCTTTAGTACATTTTCATAGTCGGGTAAAGTCGGTTCGAGGATAACTTGTAAGTTGGCCAGGGATGAGCCATCATTAACTTCCAGGAAAGTAAATTCTTTTAATTCTCGTTTTGTTCTCACCCAACCCTGCACGGTGACGGATTGATCCGGTTGTCCTGTCTGAAAGATTTCCTTGATTCTGGTAGTCATCGCTTATCCCTATGTTAGAACCAAAGAGTATTTTAGGATAGAAAGTTCAGATCAGGCTAAAATCAATCTCGAACAGGTGTCATGCTTCTGGTGGAAAAATTATTAAGTAAGCCCAAAAGCCGTAAATTAGCGATTTTTTTGGCTTTTATCGGCAGCATTCTCGCTTTACCCTTTCCTATCGCTGGTATTCATAAATTCTATCTCGGTCAACCTCTCTGGGGAATTATCTATCTTCTCCTCTGGCAAACTCCGATTCCCCGGGTGGCTTGCGCGATCGATGCGGTGTGGTATTTAATCCAAGATAACCAATTTTTCGCTAACTATTTTCCCACTGCCACCGCTGCTGCCACTGTCCCCAGTTTAGAGCCTAAACAAGTAGAGGCGATCGGGGCAGCTTTAAGGGAATTAGAGCGCATCCGGCAAGAAGGATTAATTTCTGAGTACGAATTTGAAGAAAAACGGCGACAATTACTACAATGACACCGCAAAACTGGTTAGGACGCACTTTTAACCCTTTAAAAGCCAAAATTAGCAATGATCCCTATTATCGCTTTCGTTCCCTTGATGAGATCGCTATGGCGGCACAATTGGGCATTAAAATTAATGTCAGTCAAGCGGGTGTGGATGATTGGCTGCGATTGCCGGGGATATCCATCCATCAAGCGCGGATGTTGGTGGAATTGCTGGGTATGGGGGTAGAATTGCTTTGTCTCGAAGATCTAGCGGCTGCTTTGAGTGTTCCTGTGGCTAGATTGAAAGCTTGGGAACCGATTCTAGAATTTGCCTATTATAGTCCCGAAAGTCACCTCGCACCCCCTAAAATCAATCCTAACACTGCCTCGATCGAGCAGTTAACCACCCTGCCCCTAATCAGCGATAATTTGGCAGCTGCCATTATTAAAAGCAGAGAAGAACAGGGATTATTTAAGAATATTGTGGATTTTAAAGGGCGTTTATCCCTAGACGCTCAGGAAATCTCCCAATTAATGCACTTTTTCCAGTTTTAATCCCAAATACTCAGGAAAGGAGACAGGAGATAGGAGTCAGGAGATAGGAGACAGAAGATTATTTTTATTTATTCTCCCCACTTCCCCACACCCCACACTCCACTTCCCCACTTCCCAGCAAATCTAAATGTCTTCAGATTCCTCGCCATCACTAGGGGGAACTAGGGCCACCGCAGCGATCGCATCGTCCTCATCAAGTTTTTGCACCCGGATGCCTCCGGCCGATCGCGATTGGGGAGTAATAGCATCGACGGATTGACGGATGATAATGCCCCGTTCGGTGATAATCATAAATTCCTCGTGGGGGTTAACAACGTGCAGAGCCGCTAATTTATCGTTCTTTTTGCGGAATTTAATCACTCTGACTCCTAATCCCGCCCGATTTTGCAGACGTAGGAGGGTAACGGGAACCCGTTTTCCTAGTCCTGCCATGGTAATCGCTAACACCCAGGGGCCATTATTAGCCACTTCGGGGTTAATTTCTTCGCTTTCGTCCTCGGTTTCTTCTTCGTTAGATTCGGCGATTTGGGCGACAATTTGACTAGGCAGGATGTCCATACTAATTAATTCGTCACCTGAGCGCAATTTCATCGATTTTACGCCTTTAGTTGCCCTTCCCAAGGAGCGCAATTGTTGACTATCGGCCTTAAAATGAATGGCCATCCCCTGACGAGAACCGATAATGACGCTATCTTCCTCTTTAGCCAAGCGAACCCAACGGAGTTGATCACCGTCTTCGAGAGAAATGGCGATTAAACCGTTCGATCGAATATTACTAAAGGCAGCGAGGGCGGTTTTCTTGATAAATCCCTTTTGTGTGAGCATAATCAGGTAATTATCCTCGCTGAACTCGCTGACTGCCACCACCGAGGTAATTTTCTCCCCTTTGGGAATCTCTAACAGTTGCACGATGGGAACCCCGCGAGCGGTACGCGAACCGGTGGGGATATGATAGGCATTGAGACTATAGACAACCCCGCGATCGGTGAAAAAGAGGACGCTATCGTGATCGCGGCAGGTGATAAAGTGATCGATGCCGTCGTCTTCTTTCATTTTTGCGCCAGCTTTGCCCCTTGTTGCCCGATTTTGGGACTCAAAGGTATTAACGGGCATTCTTTTGATGTAACCCTGTTCGGTGACGAGAATTAAGGCCTGTTCGTTGGCAATCAGGTCAGTTTCGGCGATTTCTCCTTCCCGTTGTTCAATATGACTGCGACGGGGGGTAGCGTGAATCGTTTTGATCTGTTGCAGTTCTTCCTCGATAATGCTGTCGATCCGTTCTTTTTTGGCTAAAATATCCTGAAGATCGCCGATTTTTGTCAGTAATTCCCCGTGTTCTTGCTGAATTTTCTCCGATTCTAGGGCGGTTAACCGTCGCAGCTGCATTTGTAGGATTGCGTCCGCTTGCACCTCTGAAAGACCAAAATTCTGCACTAATCCCTCTTTTGCACTAGCTGTGTCGGCAGCACTGCGAATTAGGGCAATGACTGCATCGAGACTAGCGAGGGCAATTAGTAAACCCTGAAGGAGATGATCCCTTTCCTCGGCCTTGCGGAGTTCATAACGGGTACGACGGGTGATAACTTCTAGGCGAAAATCGAGGAAAACCCGAAGAAACTCCCTTAAAGTCAGTAATCTCGGTTCGTTATCTACTAATGCCAACATATTCGCCCCAAAATTCGACTGGAGGGGCGTTTGTTTATAAAGATTGTTGAGGACGACGCGGGGATAGGCATCTCGTTTCAGTTCGATCACTACCCGGATGCCGTCGCGATCGCTTTCGTCCCGCACATCGGAAATACCGTCTATTTTGCGATCATTGACCAAATCGGCGATTTTTTCGATTAATGCCGCTTTATTGGTTTGATAGGGCAGTTCGGTGATGATAATAGCATCTCGATCGGGTCTTCCCCTTTGTTCGATGGTTTCAAAGGAGGCGACTCCCCGCAGGGTAATGGAACCCCGGCCGGTGGTGTAAGCTTCCTGAATGCCGTCTCTGCCAAGGATATGCCCCCCGGTGGGAAAGTCCGGCCCTGGGATATAACGCTGTAATTCCGTATCGGTGAGATCCGGGTTATGGATGAGGGCAACGGTTCCATCGATAATCTCGGCCAGGTTGTGGGGGGGAATATTGGTGGCCATACCGACGGCGATCCCCGATGAGCCATTAATTAGCAGTTGTGGGACTCTAGAGGGTAAAACCACGGGTTCCTGTTGGGAACCATCGAAGTTATCGGCGAAATCGACGGTTTCTGACTCGATATCCTGTAGTAGGGCGTTGGTGGCCAGGGTGTGCAGACGACACTCGGTATAACGCATGGCCGCCGGGGGATCGTTATCGATCGATCCGAAGTTACCATGACCGTTAATCAGGGGATCGCGCATGGAGAAATCCTGGGCCATGCGGACGAGAGCATCGTAAACAGCAGTATCCCCGTGGGGGTGGTATTTTCCTAATACTTCCCCGACGACTCTAGCGCATTTGCGGAAGGGGCGATCGGGGGTTAATCCTAGTTCGTACATCGCATAAAGAATGCGCCGGTGTACGGGTTTCAGTCCGTCCCTAGCGTCGGGCAAGGCGCGCCCGACGATGACGCTCATGGCGTATTCTAGATAGGAACGGGACATTTCATTGCTTAAGTCTGTGGGGACGACATGATCCTGGGCGGCGGTCATAGGGGGGTTAACTCCAATAACAAGGCAAAAAAAGCGTTTTTGTGAGTAAATTCGCTAAAAGTCGGGTTTTTACCCTTTTGATGTGCAGAATATGCCCATTTGTAGGACTATTTTACCATAAAATCCCTCTTTTTTGGGGTTTAGAACAGTGCCAAGTCAGTAGTGATCGCAGATACCTTGGCTGGGATGGACGGGTTAATGGTTTGCTATCCTCTTGACAGAGATTGCAGAAAGTCGAGAAGATCTTTAAAAGAAGGACAACAAGTGGCACAAAGTTCTAAATTTAACCCCAGTTCGGGTTAAGCAGCGGGGGGTAAAGCCCATTCCATCTTCAAGGAGGGTTTTTTCGGCTGGTGACAGTAAGCAATCAAACCACAGAGAAGATTAACGCAAAAATTAACAGGGCTGCGGTGGCGGGAATG
>NZ_JADBUP010000148.1:0-39433 GCF_020245605.1 Microcystis sp. M061S2
AGAGGTTATTCTCCTCGTAGGTCTCGATGATCTTTTGTCGCAAGTCTAAAGAATAGGGCTTCATCGGGTCGTGGCTCCTGCCTAGGTCTATAATTTATTGTCCTCTTCTATTGTACCTCATGCAAGTGCATACCGCTATATAAATGGGCATACATAAAAAATGGCTTGGCATTGATTTATTTGGATAAAACTGAAGGTGAATTAAGCGAAAACCAAGAAATGGCTAAAAGCCTATTAATTGAAGCACTACAAGTTTATACTTATGACAATCATCGTGTTAAATGGGCCATGATTCAGGGAAATTTAGCTCAATTATATTCTGAAAGAAAATACGGAAATAGAGAAAATAACCTGAAAAAAGCAATCTATCACTCCAACGAAACTCTAAAAGTTTATACGTTTGATGCGTTTCCTGAAAGATGGGCAGGCACCCAAAATAATCTAGGATTAATTTACAGAAATCTTGATCAAATTCCTCAAGCGATAGAGGCTTTTCGCTTATGTTTAAAAGTTGCTAATCCGACAGATTTTCCCTTAAAGTGTGCAAATACAGGACAAAATCTTGGAGAAACCGCCAGACTTATTGAAGATTGGGAAACTGCAATTGAGGGTTATAGTATTGCTATTGAAGCGGTAGAAAATGCCCGCTTAGAAGCATTAAACCCCCAAAGTCGTCAAGAGGTTTTATCCAATGCTATTGGTGTTTTCCATCGCATTGTGCAAGCCCATCTTAACCTCAATCAGCCTGAGAAGGCATTAGAATATATCGAACGCAGTAAAGGGCGTAATCTGGTGGAATTAATCACCCAGAAAAACCTACACCCCCAAGGCGTTAGTCAAGAAATTATCGCCCAATTAAATGAATTAAAGCAAAGAGTTGTTAATGAACAAATCCGCTTACAACATCAAAGCATTAACCAGAATTTAATGAGTCGTGATAACTTAACTCCCTACGTTCAAGATCACAGTTATCTGAAAGAATATCAACAAGACTTAGATAATTTTATTGCAAGAGAAATTAAGGATACTCTTTTTAGCCTCACTCAAAAAGTTGAGCCGATCGCATTTACAGAGATTCAAGCTTTCACTAATGCCGAAACTTGTCTCCTGCAATGGTACATTACAGGGGAGAAAATACTCGCTTTTCTGGTGTCTGCTGAGGGAGAGGTTAAAGTTTGGCAATCTTCCGAAGATGATGTAAAGCAATTATTTGATACAATCAAAAATTATCTACAGCTTTACTACTCCAAAAATGGCAAACAAGAATGGAGAAATCAACTGTCTAACCTCCTACAGACTTTTGCTGATATTCTGCATATTAATGATATTCTTGCCCTGATTCCCGATACTTGTCAACGCTTAATTATTATCCCCCATTTGTTTCTGCATATTCTCCCTATTCACGCCTTACCTGTTGATCCCCCCCAACTCTCCTTAAAAAGGGGGGAGTCGGCAACGGGGGGATCAGAATTACAAGATTTATTTCCGAAGGGTGTACAATATGCCCCCAGTTGTCAAATCTTGCAAAAAATCACCCAAACTTCTCACCATTCCGACTTTAATAAACTGTTCGCTATTCAAAACCCCACTAAAGACTTATTTTACACCGACTTAGAAGTTAATATCCTCTCAACTTTCTTTACTGAACCTCAAGTTATCGCCCAAGATAACGCCACTAAAAACGCTGTTCTTCCCCATCTCAAATCCTCAGATAACCACTGTTATCATTTCTCCTGTCATGGAAGCTTTAACCCAGCTAATCCCCTTGAATCCGCCTTATTATTAGCCAATAAAGAACCCCTAACATTAGGCGAAATCTTTGAACTGCGCTTGCATAAATGTCGCCTTATCACCCTTTCCGCTTGCGAAACTGGCTTAATTGATTTAAACTCTATCAGCGATGAATATATCGGTTTACCCAGTGGTTTTCTGTTTGCAGGAAGTCCCAGCGTTGTCAGTAGTTTATGGACAGTTGATGACCTATCAACCTCCTTCTTGATGATTAAATTATATGAGATTTTATTTGATGAGAATCAGCAAGTTTCTGTACCAGTTGCTTTAAAAACTGCACAAAATTGGTTACAGAATTTAACCATTGAGGAATTGGACAAATTTCTATGGCAATATCAGCCGCAAATAGACAAACATCTTGCCCAACTACGACCAGGACAGCGCCTAGTATATGAAGAATCATTAAAACAAATCAGACAACGCCAGCCCCATCCTTTTATCAATCCTTACTACTGGTCAGGTTTTATCGCTACAGGGGTTTAATCGGCACAACCAGCACAAACCCTTTTCATTCCCAATTTAAAGGCGCAAATACCGATCGCTGTTGCCACACCGGGAGGAATACCAGCACCCATAGAAATCGGTTCTATTGCTGGTGCAATCATTCCAGATTCCAAAGCTTCTCTAACTTCCTCTTGACAGATAAATTGGCGGCATTTTTTCAGTAAATCACCGATAGATCTATCTGGTTCTGTACCAGTTTCTCGCATTAGCAGTAAAGGTACAGCATCCTCAAGATAACCTTCGCATTCTTCAATCGCATCCAAAGCAGCGATCGCACTTAGATTATCTACCAATTCAGCGCGAAACTGGGCAATTTCTTCAGAAGTAACTTTAGTTGATTCAATATCCATCGGTTGTTCTTATTTACAGACGATGCTAATTGTATAGTTTCTATTTTGCCATCTAAACTGTTAATCTAACTGGTCACTGATAACTGAAAAGGTTCTTAATTCCCTACCATTGTGATAATTACTGTCATTTAAACCACGACAAAGTTAACTAATTTGCCCGGGACAACAATCACTTTTTTGATTTCCTTACCCTCTAAATAACGTTGGGCGATTTCCGATTCCAGGGCGAGGGTTTCTAGGGTGCTTTTATCGGCACTAGCGGGAACTTGTATCGTGCCTCTGGTTTTTCCCAAAATTTGGATGACAAGGGTAATCTCGTCCACAATCAGGGCAGTAGGATCAACTTTTGGCCAGGGTTGCAGGTGAATTGATTGGCTATGGCCTAAAGCTTGCCATAATTCTTCGCTAAGATGGGGAGCAAAAAGGGAAAGTAAGATTAATAGGGTTTCGATTCCTTCCCGATAAATGGGGGATGCAAAACACTTATTATCCCCTAAAGCGTTACTGAGTTTCATTAATTCGGAAATGGCGGTATTAAATTGATAATCTCCTTCTAAATCCTCGGAGATTTCTTTAATAGCGGTGTGAATTGCCCGTCTTAAATCCTTGTCAGTTTTCGAGAAAGTTTCTATTTTTTTGACTTGCTTGGGTTTATTTTCAATATATTCGCTGACTAAACGCCACACCCGATTAAGAAAGCGAAATTGTCCTTCTACCCCCGCATCTTCCCACTGTAAATCTTTTTCTGGGGGTGCAGTAAAAAGTATAAACATTCGGGCAGTATCGGCCCCGTATTTTTCGAGAACTTTCAGAGGATCAACGCCGTTATATTTAGACTTAGACATTTTTTCAAAGAAGAAAGATAGAACTTCTCCCGTGTCTTTATCGCAATATTTATCCTCTTTATAGATAACATTTTCTGCGGGGACATATTTGCCAGTTTCGGGATTTTTGTAGGTTAATCCCTGTACCATTCCCTGGGTTAATAGACGGTTAAAAGGTTCATCGACATTAACTAAACCTCGGTCTCTTAAAACTTTGGTAAAGAAACGAGAATAGAGTAAATGTAGGATAGCGTGTTCGATTCCTCCGACGTATTGATCCACGGGCATCCAATCATTAACCTTCTCGAATTGAAAGGGTATATCTTCATTTTTAGCATCGGTATAACGGAGAAAATACCAACTAGAATCGATGAAAGTATCCATAGTGTCCGTTTCCCGTTTTGCGGGAGTGCCACAGCGAGGACAATCCACATTTACCCAGTCTTCTAATTTGGCTAAAGGGGAAGCACCTCGACCGCTAAATTCGACATTTTCCGGTAAAGTAACGGGTAAATTATCGATAGGTACTGGTACGGTTCCACAGTTAGGACAGTGGATAACTGGAATCGGACAACCCCAATATCTTTGACGGGAAATTAACCAATCCCGGAGGCGATATTGTATTCTAGCTTTGCCGTAACCTTGGGCAGTGGCATAATCAATAATAGCGGTTTTTCCTTCTTGGGAATTCAGTCCATTAAATTGAGCGGAATTAATCATAATTCCCGCTTCTGTGTAGGCTTCTTTTAACTCAATTTCGCCACTTTCTGGAGTAATAACTATCTTAATTGGTAGGTTATTTTCCCGAGCAAATTTAAAATCGCGACTGTCGTGAGCCGGGACTCCCATCACTGCCCCTGTCCCGTATTCGTAGAGGACATAATCAGCAATTAAAATCGGAATTTCTTCACCGGTAAAAGGATTAATTGCCAGTCCTCCGGTTTTAATACCGCGTTTGGGTTTATCTTCGGCAGTTCTTTCTAATTCGCTTTCGCTGGCTATCTCTTGAATAAAAGTTTCTACGGCCGATTTTTGTTCGGGAGTGGTAACTTGTAAAGTTAAGGGATGTTCGGGAGCAAGTACCACATAAGTGACTCCATAAACCGTATCGGGACGAGTGGTAAAAACAGCAATTTTTTCTGTGGAGTTAACAAGAGGAAATTCTAAATAAGCACCTACCGATTTACCAATCCAGTTCGCCTGCATGGTTTTAACCCTTTCTGGCCAACCGCTAAGTTTATCTAAATCAGTGAGTAATTGTTCGGCATAATCGGTGATTTTTAGGAACCATTGCCGGAGTAATTTTCTTTCTACTTTAGCACCCGATCGCCAAGATTTTCCTTCACTATCTACCTGTTCATTGGCCAAGACAGTTTGATCAATAGGATCCCAATTCACTGCCGCTTCTTTTTGGTAGGCTAATCCCGATTCAAAAAACTGTAAAAATAGCCATTGGGTCCAACGATAATATTCCGGGGAACAGGTGGCAACTTCTCTTTCCCAATCGATAGATAATCCTAACTGTTGTAATTGCCGTTTCATCTGGGCAATATTTTGATCAGTCCATTTTGCCGGAGGAACTCCCCTTTCAATGGCGGCATTTTCTGCGGGTAATCCGAAAGCATCCCACCCCATGGGATGCAGCACGCGATAACCCTGCATTCTTTTCAGACGGGCAATCACATCGGTAATAGTATAGTTGCGAACGTGACCCATGTGCAGGTTGCCCGATGGATAGGGGAACATGGAGAGGGCGTAAAATTTCGGTTTATCGGTGTTTTCTGGGGTTTTGTCCAATCCCATTTGCTGCCAAATCTTCTGCCATTTCTGTTCGATTTCTGCGGGGTTGTACTGCACTGGGGTTTTTTCTCCTGAGTTTTATCTATCCTTCCTATTTTACAGCAGCCGGCTGGGGGCGATTGCCAGTTTTGGGGCTATCCACCCTAGCAAAAACCCTCTGGGTTTTAAGTAAGTGGTTCTAATTAAATATGAAGATAGATTTTGCCTCCGGTCCCCCCTCTCTATCCATTAGTCAGATATTTCTTAACAAAAAGAGAAGAAACTTAAAAAAAGGGGAAACGATTGATAGGTATAGTTTTGAAAGAAGGAATCAAGGTGGAGGTCAGCAAAAAAATGGAGAAATGGGCAGCCCAAGAATTACAGTATGGTGGAAAACTTGGCTGGACAATTTAGTACAAGTGTTCCGTAAGCTTCGGAAAATCTAGCCGCGATGAATGGCAATCTTTGTGTGACACTATTTATAAAAAGGTTCCGCTCAATTTATTCTTGATCAATATGCTATTAAAATTACCTCAAAAGCTAAAAATTCAGCGACTAATATTATTATTATTCTGCCTAGGAATAGGAGTATTTGTCTGGTGGTTATCCTGGCAATCCACCGGGATGAGCCAAATTCAACGCCCCGAAACAGTTGCTCAACAAATTTACCAAGCAATGCCAGATTTACCGAAAGAAAACAACTATACCCGTCGAGAGACAGGAGTGATCGATCCGAATAATACCCTAATAAGTCGCTTTCTTCGTTATCATCAAGATACAAAAAAAAGATTTACTCTCATCCGTTTTGATTGGCAATTAACCCTAGGAGATTATCTAGGAGTGAACGAGAAAATCAGCGAAGAAAACTATCCTGGACAAGCAACCCTTACCGTTAATCCCATGGCTGCCGATATCAAGGCGATGAACACCCTTAATCGTCGTCAACGGCAGCAGTTAGTCACCCTTCTAGTCGAAATTTATAACCCCGCTATTCTCCCCCAAGAAACCCCCACTCCTAACCCTTCTCCTAGTCCCTCTCCCCCTCGTCCCTCCTTATCAAAACCGGGAGATGCTGACCTATTAAAATTCTAGAAAATTATGGAAAAAATTCTCAAATATGGTTCGGGTTGGCGACTCGGTTGGAATCCTACGGCAGCCGTTTATAAAGGATTAATTGGTGGCGATGATTGGGCGATCGAATTAACCGAGGCCGAGTGGCAAGATTTGCGTCGGTTACTATCACAATTGACCGCAACTATGGCGGCCATGGCCACAGAATTAATGGATGAAGAAAGTATTGCTTGTGAAGCGGAAAGCGAGCTTTTATGGTTAGAAGCGGCAGGATTTCCCGATCATTATTCCCTGCGATTTATTCTCTATCAAGGTCGCGGTTGTGAGGGCAATTGGTCAGCCACTGCCCTGCCAGAGTTGCTCGCCGCTTGGGACAATTTGCTTTACAATTTTTAAGAAAGCGGTGGACATAAGTTAATTTTTGTTTCCCCCTCTTGACTTTTAGATTCCCCTGTGCTGCCATGATTGCCCATCCGAGGACGAAGACCGATAATCTCACCTACACCCCGCCCCCATTGCTGAAAAACGGTTTTGCCATGACTCTCTATGTGTCCCTAAAAGCGCGAGAAACCTGGCAAAATACGATCGCTATTCCCGAACCAGTCTATCAAGAAACCATTTTCACCGGGGCCAATGCCGTCCCTATCTACGGGATTGTTTCCATTCCCCCGCAAGCGAAAGGAACAATTATCGGGACCTACGGCATCACGGGAGACTTAGATAATCAATGGTTTTTAAGGATTTTAGGCAGAAAAGCCGTAGCGAGAGACTACGCAGTCGTCCTCTTCGATTGGCGGGCCCACGGTAAGACAGCCGAATTATCCCCGACTCTCACCTCCGATGGCATCTATGAAGGGCTAGATTTCATTCATATTGCCGCCCAAGCTCAAAAAATGGGCTGTCCCGCTCCTTTTTGGTTCACAGGTTACTCTCTGGGGGGACAATTGGCCCTCTGGGGAATTAAATCGGCAGAGAATCAGGAAGATATGGGGATCGATCCCGTCGATATCGGCGGTGGGGCGGTAATTTGTCCTAATTTGGACTCTAATCGTTCCTTATCCTATCTCGTCCGGGATACCTGGGGGAAACATCTGGAAAAAGCGATCGCCAGGGAACTACGCAAGTTAGCCAAACGCATCCATAAAGCTCATCCCGATCATATCGATCCCGAAGCAATTACTCGCGCCACCACGATTGCCGGATTCGATCGAGAATTAGTGATTAAAAAGCTAGGATTTGAGACAGTTTTTGACTATTATGCCGCTAGTAGTCCCTTGCCCTTTCAACCCTATTTAACTAAACCCACTTTTATCCTCTACGCAGCCGATGATCCCCTCTTTTCCCCCGCAGTTATTCCCGATCTGCAAGCAGCGATCGCTGATAATCCCCACGTCGATCTACTCTTAACCAACCATGGCGGTCATGTGGGCTATATCAGCAGTTTATCCTGTCAGCGTCAGTGGGGCGATAGCGATCGCTGGTGGGCATGGAATCGGGTTTTAGACTGGTTTGACCAAAAAACTGGCAAATAAGGGCTAATTTCTAGGATTCAAAGGCCGCTAGAAACTCCTCCAGCTGCTGCCGAGTCGGTTGGGATGCGATCGCTCCTGCCCCCCTTGTCACCATTGCCCCCACCGCACAGGCATAAATCACCGCCTTACGCGCTAAATCGGCATTTTCCCCGATTTTATCGCCTCCAAGACCGGCAAGAGCCAAAAAACCAGCCACAAAGCCATCTCCTGCCCCGGTTGTATCCACCGCCTCCCCGGGAAAAGCCTTGACAGTGCCGCTATTTTCGCCTAAACGATATTTACAACCTTTTGCGCCGCGCGTAACCAGAATTGCCCCTAAATTGGGGTATTTTGATGATATTTCTCCAGGGGTATCAGTGCCAAATAACCATGCTGCTTCTTCCTCGCTACATTTGAGCAAATCGGCCTGGACGATAAAATCTCGAATGATATCAGGAGCGGCCTCAAGATTAGGCCAAAAAACCGGCCGCCAGTTGATATCGATCAATACTTTCACCGCGTCAATTTTAGCCAATTGCAGGGCCCGCATCATCGCCGCTCTCGCCGGGGGATAGGCTAACCCTAGGGTTCCCATCACTAGATAATCGGCATTTTTCCAGAGATTTTCGGGCAATAGGTCAGCATTAAGGGCAGTATCGGCAAAATCAGTCGTTTTTCTGCCGCCAAAACCCGCAAAATGTCTTTCTCCCCCAGCATCGCGGGTGACATAAACTTGTCGGGTGGGTAGGGTGGCATGATACTGTACACCAGTGGTATCGACTCCGAGAGCGTCTAGCAAGGCGATTAACTGTTCTCCTGGTTGATCTTTGCCCACACAACCGATAAAAGCCGAATTTATGCCCAATTTTCGCAATCCACAGGCCACGTTTGCCGGCGCACCCCCGGCGTAGGTTGTCCAAGAAGTTACTTGCTCTATAGAGCGATCGCTTTGATCGGCAATTAGATCATAGAGGATTTCCCCTAAACAAATGACAGACACCGGCGAAGATCTTTGATTGTTAAGCATTGGTGTGGGAATTATGAATTATGAATTATGAATTATGAAGTGGGGTAGTGGGGAAGCTGTCTCATCACCCTATCACCCCAAAACCCTATCACCCTATCTCCTCCTGACTCCCGACTCCTATCTCCTGACTGTTGACTCCTGATCACTGATTAATAACTTGTCAAGAAATCACGATAAATCAACTAGAGATTATCTTAGACATTTAGTATAATCAAACACATAGATTAGGGGAAATTGCTCATAAATCAGCCCGATCGAGCGTGAATCCTCTTTTATTTTTTAGTCTTAGACTAAGGAAATATCATGGTTGATTGTAGTCAGATTCAGTTTGACGAGGATAAAAGCAAGATAGATCTATTGCAACTACGAGAACTATTTAATTTAACCGCATTTTGGGCAATAGATCGCCGTTTAGAAGATTTAGAAACCGCAATTGACTATAGTGATCCAGTGGTGACGGTGTGGAATGAGCGGCAATTAATTGGTTTTGCTCGCGCCACTTCTGACGGCATTTATCGGGCAACTATTTGGGATGTGATCGTTCATCCCGATTATCAGGGAGCCGGTTTAGGGCGTAAATTAGTAGAAACAGTTTTGGCCCATCCCCGAATAAATCGGGTGGAAAGAGTCTATTTGATGACTACTAATCAAGAAAATTTTTACCAGCGCATTGGCTTCCAAAGCAACGCCACCACGACGATGGTATTATTTAATCGTTATCCCGAGGAGTTTTCCTATCCGGCGATCGAGGTAAAGAAAAAACGATCCGTGTGAGCTTGTCCTGACTATTGTTATCGATTTGATCTAAGCTCATTTCCCCCCCCGAGACTTCGATAATTCCCTTCGCTAACTGAAATTTAAGACCGGGAGAAAGATCGAGAGCTTGAGTAAATTGTTTTACTTCTTCTGGCTTTGATTCTAAACTCAAGGGGGAAATTTCTGGCATTTGCCAGAGAGCGATTTCCCCCGGAAATTCTAGGGTAATAGTGACTTTTTTCTCGCCAAGGGCGCTTACCGATATACAAATAGAGCCACTCGTTAAGTTGGCGATCGCTGCATCGACGAGAAGGACAAGAGCGGAGGATAAACACTGATAATCGGCAATAATAGCAATATCATCGGTTAAAGGGCTAAATTTAAGCTTAATATTGCGATTAGCTGCCTGTAAATAGGTTAGACTTGCCCAATCTTGCCAAAGTTTAGTTAAAGAAAAAATTTCTTGATCGAGAGGTATAGTACCAGACTCTAGTTTGGAGAGATTAATCATCTCATCGAGCATTGCCATCAGTTTACAGCCCGCCAGTTGCCCCTGGGCGATAAATTCCCTTTCCTCGGCCGGACTTTCACAAAGATCGGCGAGAATCAGTTGATGGAGACTGATCATACTGCTCAATGGCGATCGCAACTCGTGGGCAACCCGTCCTAAAAAACTGCTTTTGAGGTGATTAATTGCCACAGCCATCTGATAAGCGAGGCGAGTTTGCTGTAATTCCCGTTTTAAAGCGTCAATATCGTCCATATTTACAGAAAAACTGACCCTTGTCGTAAGATATCCCATCTTTGACATTGCCAACGCGCGACGGTGGAGGGTTGTCCACTATTAATTATTCCCCATGCTTGCCTTTCTGTGGGCGCTAACACCATCACCGAGGGAAAAGTAGTCATAATCGCTTCTGGAGTTAATAAAGGCTCTTGTCCTGACAGATTAGCACTTGTGGTCGCTAAAACACCAGTTCGACCGAGAATTTCTCGTGCGATCGCATGAGCAGGAACTCGGATCCCGATCGTGCTAGGATCCTTAGGGTTAAGAACTTTTGGCACTTTTTCAGAAGCGGGTAAAACCAAAGTTAGGGAGCCGGGCCAGTGTTTTTCGGTCATTTGCCGCCAAATTTCCCTTTCTTCCTGATTTCCCTTGACATAATCCCATAAATCTGCTGCTGAGGCCGCCATGAGAATTAAAGGTTTATCAAAAGTCCGTTTTTTAGCGGCAAAAACTAAGGCAGCATAGGGGGGAGAAACTGCTAAAGCGGGGACTGTATCCGTGGGAAAAGAAACCACTTGACCACTGAGGGCCGCGTGAACAATTTCGTTAAGAGAAGCAGTAGGCATTGAGAATTGATCATTTTTGGGGACTAATTTAGCCTAAGACTTTTTGGTACAATTTTAAACGGGTAGGGTTGATTCATGAATCAACCCTACCTTGAATCAACCCTACCTTGAATCAACCTACTTGATCAGCGGGGTATCTGAAAGTTTTTAACACCTACCGACTTATCTCCAACCAATTATCGACAGTTAATTATGAACGAGCCTGATACTTTTGCTAATCTCGAACAATTAGAATATATTCCTTACCTAGATACCACGGGTAATATATCTGCTGATTTCCAGGGAAAAATCGGGGTTTATGCCATTTTTGATCGAGAACAAGTCTTAGAGTTTGTCGGCTATTCTCGTGATATTTATCTCAGTTTAAAACAACATCTTGCCCGACAGCCCCAAGCTTGTTATTGGCTAAAAATCCAGTTGATTGAGCGTCCTAATCGGACTATTCTCGAATCGATTAAACAAGCTTGGCTAAGAGAAAGTCAGGCAGTAATCGGCAATGAAAAACTCTGGACAGAACCAATTGATGCTAAATTAGCCATGACTGAGACAGAAAAAGAAATTTATCAAAGTGCTGACGAATTGGGGCAAATTAAGTTATTAAAACAGGTATCCAGACGAGTAGAAAACGATATTTTATCAACCCTAGAAAAACGGGGAGTACAGATGGAAATTCGTTTTAATCCCAAGTTAAAAGAACAGGGTTTGCTCGATTTAAAGTAAAAATTACTAGGAGCGATCGATTCTCCCGACAAACCGCTATGATAGTATATCGCCCCATCCCGACACCAATGGAACAGCGATGACCACTCAAGACTGGCCAAACCTACTGCAGCAACTACTCGAGCAAAAATCCCTTTCCCTTAACCAAGCTGAAGAATTAATGACCGGATGGTTAAACGTTGAGATTCCGGAAGTTTTATCGGGGGCGATTTTAGCGGCTTTGCAAGCAAAAGGAGTCTCGGCCGCCGAATTAGCGGGAATGGCCAGAGTTTTACGGCAACAATCTCGCTTAGAAGACCCTAAACCCCATACCACTCCCGTTATCGATACCTGTGGCACCGGCGGTGACGGGGCTTCAACCTTTAATATTTCCACTGCTGTGGCTTTTGTGGCGGCCGCCGGGGGCGTAAAGGTGGCTAAACACGGCAACCGCTCGGCCTCCAGTAAAGTCGGTTCGGCCGATGTTCTAGAATATCTTGGGGTTAATTTGAGTGCCCCTAGCGAGAAGGTGGCGGCGGCTTTAGATGGGGTGGGAGTGACCTTTCTTTTTGCCCCCGGTTGGCATCCAGCCCTGAAAAGTGTGGCTAATCTCCGCAAAACCCTGAAAGTTCGCACGGTTTTTAATCTTCTGGGCCCTCTAGTTAATCCTCTCCGTCCCACAGGTCAAGTTATCGGGGTTTATGACCAGCAATTTCTCACCCCCATGGCCACAGCTTTGGCACAAATGGGAACCCCCAAGGCGATTATTGTTCACGGCCGGGAAAAACTCGACGAGGTGGGGTTAGGAGAGCTGACCGATATGGCTTTATTAAATAATGGCGAGGTGATTTCTGGGGCGATCGATCCCTTGTCAATTGCTATCCCTAGAGCCAGTTTAAATGCCCTTAAAGGCGGGGAAGTGCCAGAAAATGCCAAAATCCTCAAAAATGTCCTGCAAGGGGGGGGAACGCCCGCTCAACGGGATGCTGTGGCGATTAATGCCTCTCTTGCCCTACAGGTGGCAGAAAAGGTCACTTTTGGCGATCATGCTGCTGGTTTCGCCCTCGCTCGCGAGATTTTAGCCAGTGGGTTAGCTTGGCAAAAATTAGAGGAGTTGGTTAAGTTTCTCGCCTAGGACAATTCAGAGGAGACAGAAAGCAGTCGCGATGCCAAAGTTGACACCACCAAGCATGACAATATTCTGATTGACGAATTGGCGTTATTTCAGCTTCTATTTTCCAGTCAGTGCCTCTCTTGATATGTAGCCTATACTCAACGGATTTAGTATTACTTACGATTTTATTGCTCAATCCAAGTTTTTGGGGGGTTCTACCCCCCAAACCCCCCGTTGGGGGCGTGGCGCGGTCACTGAGCGTGTCGAAGTGCCGCCCCCAAACCCCCCGCGCATTAGTTTTTCGGTAGGATGCTTACACGCGGCTGCTGATACATCTGTAATAATTTAAGAGTCACTCCACTTGCAGGAGTGCCTGTCCTGATATGTAGCCTATACTCAACGGATTTAGTATGATTGACGAATTTGCGTTATTTCAGCCTCTATTTTCAAGTTAGGAGATTATTTTTATTTATTCTCCCATCTCCCATCTCCCATCTCCTCACACCCCACACCCCACACCCCACCCCCACTTCATAATTCATAATTCATAATTCATAATTCCATCTCAATGCACTTACTGCATGATATAAATGCCTAAACACGATGGTGAGCGAATTTCTGTTACAAACAATACAAAATTATCCAAGTTAAAAAGAATTAAATAACAAATAGAGACTAGGTAAATTACTAAATTTTTGCTAATGACGACAGTATTTTACAGAATACTTATTGTTAAATCCCGATTTCTTCATTTCTAACCCGCACCAACTAGAACAATTACACCCACAGACCAGTAAGGAGATAGATTCGTGGTACAAGCACCTGAAAAAGATGGAACAACTCTCAATAAATTCGAGAAATTTAAAGCCGAAAAAGACGGATTAGCCATTAAAGATGAACTGGATCATTTTGCCCAAATCGGTTGGGAAGCGATGGATAAAACCGATTTAGAACATCGCTTAAAATGGGTGGGGGTTTTTTATCGTCCTGTCACCCCGGGTAAATTCATGATGCGTTTGCGGGTTCCTAACGGCATTATTAGCAGTGAGCAAATGCGAGTTTTAGGGGAAATTGTGCAGCGTTACGGTGATGATGGCAATGCCGATATTACTACTCGTCAAAACCTACAATTACGCGGTATTCGTATCGAAGATATTCCTGATATTTTCCAACGACTAAAATCCGTGGGCATGACTTCGGTACAATCGGGCATGGATAATGTCAGAAATATTACTGGTTCACCCATGGCAGGACTAGACGCAGATGAATTAATTGACACCAGGGAATTAGTCCAAAAAGTCCAAGATATGATTACCAACTACGGTCAAGGTAATTATCAATTTAGCAATCTGCCCCGCAAATTTAATATTGCCATCGAGGGGGGCCGGGATAACTCGGTTCATGCGGAAATTAACGATATTGCCTTTGTTCCTGCCTATAAAGAGGGAGAATTAGGCTTTAATGTTGTGGTGGGTGGCTTTTTCTCCGCTAAACGCTGTGAAGCGGCAATTCCCATGAATGTTTGGGTGAGACCGAATCAGGAAGTGGTGGATTTATGCCGAGGGATTTTGGAAGTTTACCGCGATAACGGATTGCGTGCCAATCGTCAAAAATCCCGTTTAATGTGGTTAATTGATGAGTGGGGAATTGAGGAATTCCGCACGCGGGTGGCTAATCACCTAGGTTATCCCTTGGCAACGGCAGCGGAAAAAGACGCTATTGACTGGGAAAAACGGGATCATTTAGGAGTTTTTCCGCAAAAACAGGAGGGATTGAGCTATATCGGTCTTTGTGTTCCCGTTGGTCGTCTATTTGCCGATGATATGTTCGATTTGGCCCGGATTGCCGAAGTGTATGGCAGCGGAGAATTGCGTTTAACCGTGGAACAAAACGTGATTATTCCCAATATAGCGGCTGAAAATATGCCGACTCTTTTAACCGAGCCTTTACTGGCTAAGTTTACCCCCAATCCCACTCCTTTACAACGAGCGCTCGTTTCCTGTACGGGGGCGCAATTCTGCAATTTTGCCCTGATTGAAACCAAAAATAAGGCTGTGGACTTGATTCGTCAGTTAGATGCCGAATTAAATATTCCCCGGGGTGTGCGGATCCATTGGACCGGTTGCCCTAACTCCTGCGGACAACCCCAAGTGGCCGATATCGGTTTGATGGGGACAAAAGCTCGCAAAGACGGCAAAACCGTGGAGGGAGTTGACCTCTACATGGGGGGTAAAGTGGGTAAAGATGCTCACCTGGGAAGCTGTGTACAAAAAGGGATTCCCTGTGAGGATCTAAAATCGCTGTTAACTTCTATCCTCATCGAACAATTTGGGGCGACACCGAAAGGTTAATTAACAAGTTTATTAATACGCTGAATGGGGAGTTTATCCCCTCTTTTTTTCTGTATCTCTGTTGGCTGAAATTGGCCAACCTCTTGCTATAGTAGGGAGCAGATGGCAGCAGGAAAATTTTTATATATTTTCCTTCCAGATGGGAATCTTTACTTAGCTTCAAATTGGGCTTGTTTGCGAAGTAATTCCCCGATGGTTAAATTGGGTTGAGGTCGGCCCTCAAAAACCGTTCCTACCTCAAATTTTTGCAACTGTACCCGTGCCAAATGATAGGCCTCATCGGGTAGGGGAATATAACCAATACTATCTAATAAATTGGGAACTCGATCAAGATAATATTCGACAAATTTCTCTAAAGCGGGATTCTCTTGGGCTTTTTGGGCATTAACATAAATAAACAAAGGACGAGATAAAGGCTGATATTTACTATCCTCGACATTGCTGCGAGTTGGTTCAATACCGTTAACTTTCAAGGCTTTTAATTTATCCCGATTTTGTTCATAATAAGCATGGCCAAAATAGCCTAAAGCGTTGGCATCTTGACTGACGGCATTAACTAAAGCTTGGTCATCTTCACTAAAGTTAAAATCCCCACGACTGGCATCTTTGCCGTTAATTACATCACTAAAAAAATCGTAGGTTCCAGAGTCTTTACCTGGTCCGTGAAGGGTCATCGGTCGGTCGGGCCAAG
The DNA here is from genome assembly GCF_020245605.1 of Microcystis sp. M061S2. Lineage (NCBI taxonomy): Bacteria > Bacillati > Cyanobacteriota > Cyanophyceae > Chroococcales > Microcystaceae > Microcystis > Microcystis sp. M061S2. The sequence goes on from NZ_JADBUP010000148.1 coordinate 15,822, forward strand.
CGGGATTAATTTGATTCCAAAGTTTGATTTTATTCTCGGCCGCTGGTTCCCAAATAGTTCTTAATTCTGCGGTGGAAATATCATCAACCCAGTTATTTTGGGGATTGACTACCACGGTTAAAGCATCAAAAGCGATCGGTAGTTCAATAAATCTTACCTTATTAGCATCACATTCTTTTAATTCTTCCACAGAAATCGGCCGAGAAGCATTATTAATATCGGTTTCTCCCGCACAAAATTTTCTAAAACCGCCGCCGGTTCCTGAAATATTAGCGTCAATTTTAACATCAGCCAAAACTTTGTTAGGGGTATTAGCTTTAAAATCTTCGAGAACTTTATCGGTAATTGGTGCTACGGTACTCGAACCATCAATTTTAATTGGTTTTAGGTCTTGAGGATTAATATTGGCACAGGCGGGTAAAATGAGGGCAGTACCCAGTATGGTTGCGACTACTTTGGTCGGACGAGATAGCTGAGTAAAAATTTCTAGCATAGGTGTCAAAAGGAGAAAGTAAAAAGTAAAAAGTAAAAAAATGGCGTTAGGTGTTGGCTGTAAACCTTAATCTTTTCTTTGTTGTTTTTACGTCACTATAATGGTAGGGAAAGAGAAAACCCCTATCTAGACAGGAAAAGTTAGCGGCTTTACCCGCGACTTAAAACTAATGTTCAGTCAAAATAAATAGTAAAAGAAGTTGAGATTTTTGTCTAGTTATCGAGAAAATTTTTCTTGACAACAGATTATGTTTTTTTATTCACTTCTTAACCTATTCTTTACCAAGCAGTGGTAACTTTTAGCGTAAGATTTAAGGCAGTTTACGGATCAAAATTAATCCTATGCTCAACAAAAACAGAACCCATTTACTAACAGCCTTATCCATAGCGACTTTAACAGCGACTTTAACCGCTTGTGGGGGCGGTGATACGGCAGGAACTAGCGGAGAGGGAAGCAATAGAATTGCCCAAGTTCCTCTACAAGGAGAAGTGTCGCTCAATGGTGCGGGTGCTTCTTTCCCTGCACCCCTATATCAAAACTGGTTTGTCACCATTAATCAAATATTTTCTAAACTACTAATTAACTATCAATCTACCGGCAGCGGGGCGGGAGTCGAACAATTTATCCAAGGTACGATCGATTTTGGCGCTTCCGACGTAGCCATGAGTGACGAAGATATGGCCAGAGTTAGCCGCGGGGTTTTACTGCTACCGATGACGGCGGGAAGCATCGTTATGGCTTATAATTTGCCCGGAGTAGAAGGGCTGAAACTAAGTAGGGAAGCCTATGTAGGTATCTTTTTAGGCACGATTACCCGTTGGAACGATGCCAAAATTGCCGCCGATAACCCCGATTTAAAACTACCCGATGAAGAAATTACCGTAGTTCACCGGGCAGACGGTAGCGGAACAACGGGAGTTTTTACCAAGTTTTTAAGCGCCGTTAGTCCCGAATGGAAAAAAAGTATCGGTGAAGGAAAAGCCGTACAATGGCCGACCAAAAAAGGTAAATTTCTCGGCGGTAGAGGAAATGAAGGTGTAACTGCCCTAATTCAACAAAATCAAGGCTCGATTGGCTATATCGAGTACGGTTTCGCTAAAAATAATAACCTGCCCATGGCGGTCCTGCAAAACCAAGCCGGTCAATTCGTTATCCCCAATGAAACTAACGCCGCTGCCACCTTAGCCACGGTGGAATTACCCGAAAATCTGCGGGCTTTTATCGTTGATCCCCCGGGGGAAAATTCCTACCCCATTGTCACCTATAGTTGGATGTTGGTTTATAAAAAATACAACGATCCCCAAAAAGCTTTAGCTATGGAGGCGATGATCGAATTTGGACTCAATCAGGGACAGGAACAGTCCGCCGTCCTTGGTTATATTCCCCTACCGAAAAATGTCCGCGAACGAGTAGCCGCCGCCGCCGATGTCATCTATCCCAATTACACAATCAAGGTGGATTAGTCGCCGAAAAAATGTATTCAAAGTTACAATAATAGTGTAGAAAGGCCAATTTCGACCTTAGCTACCGCAAACTAGCTGGATTTAAACCCTAATCATGAGTGCGCCCACAGTTTCGCCCGACTCAAATTTTAAAGAACGTCCAGAATCGGAAAAAATCCTCGACAAAGGCTTTGTTGGATTAACCACCGCCTTTGCCATCGCTATTGGGGTAATTTTGCTCCTAATTGCCCTAGTTATTTTTATTCGGGCCTTACCAGCGATTCAAACCTTTGGTCTGGGATTTTTGACCAGTAGCGCTTGGAATCCCGTGCGCGGTCGCGAAGAATTCGGAGTTCTGCCGGTTATCTACGGAACTCTCGTTAGTTCTCTGATTGCCCTCCTGATTGCTGTTCCCCTCGGTATCGGTTCAGCCATTTTTTTAAGCGAAGATTTTATTCCCTTAAATGCGCGGACAATTTTGGTTTTTCTCGTACAACTTTTGGCCGCTATTCCCAGTGTTGTTTACGGATTATGGGGTATCTTTGTATTGATTCCTATCCTCAGACCCCTTGGTAACTGGCTAAATGCTAATTTTAGTTGGATTCCTCTGTTTAGTACTCCTTTAGGGGGTCCTGGAATGTTACCGGCGGGGGTTATTTTAGCAATTATGATCCTGCCGATTATTATCGCTATCTCTCGCGACTCTTTGGCCGCTTTACCGACGGATCTAAGGCAAGCTTCCCTAGGCTTGGGGGCCACCCGTTGGGAAACGATTTTTCGGGTATTAATTCCCGCCGCTTTTTCCGGGATTGTCGGGGGGATTATGTTAGCTTTAGGGCGCGCTTTAGGGGAAACCATGGCAGTAACGATGATTATCGGCAATTCTAACCGCATTAGTGCCTCTATTCTCGCCCCCGCTAACACGATCGCTTCCTTATTGGCTAACCAATTCGCCGAAGCATCGGGAATGCAAGTATCAGCTTTAATGTATGCAGGTTTTGTTCTCTTGGTTTTGTCCCTAGTAGTCAATATCTTCGCCGAATTAATCGTTAATCGCGTCAAAGCTAAGTATTAAGCCGTCAGAAGGCAGAAGGCATCTTTTTTCTCCCCACTCCCCACTCCCCCACTTCATAATTCATAATTCATAATTCATAATTTCCACTGATAACTGATATGGATAGTGCGAATTTAGGCAATAATCTCAAAAAGAAACCGAGTAGTCCTCGATCGCTATTGGGGACAATTATGACCGTGATTTCGGGTTTATGTTTAGCAGTGACGATTATTCCCCTTTTTGCCGTCCTAGGCTTCGTTTTTGTGCAAGGGGTGGGCAGTTTAAACGCCAATCTCTTTACCAAATTACCGCCACCGCCGGGGTTAGGAGGGGGAGGCATCGCTAACGCCATTTTAGGCACAATTATCGTCGTTGCCCTAGCCACAGCGATCGCAGTTCCCATCGGCGTTTTAGCGGCGGTTTATCTCTCGGAATTTAGCGGTGATAACAAACTTGCCCAGGGTGTGCGCTTTGCTACCAACGTTCTAGCGGGTGTCCCTTCAATTATTGTCGGGGTTTTCGCCTACGGTTTGCTAGTTGCCCCCTTATTTGGCGAAGGAACAGCCCTTTTAGGCTTTTCTGCCCTTGCAGGTTCGATCGGTTTAGCGGTGTTAATGTTACCGACTATTATTAGAACCACCGATGAGGCTTTAAAAATCGTTCCCCAAGACATCCGCTGGGCGGCCATGGGTTTAGGGGCCTATAACTACCAAACCGTCCTAAAAATCGTCCTTCCTGCGGCAGTTCCCGCTATTTTGACCGGTGTTACTTTAGCAATTGCTAGGGCTGCCGGGGAAACCGCCTCCTTAATTTTTACGGCATTATTCTCTAACTTTTGGCCCCGGGGTGTCTTTGAACCGATTGCCACCCTTTCGGTCTTAGTTTTCAACTTTGCTACTGCCCCTTTTGCCCCCCAACAGCAATTAGCTTGGGCAGGTGCTTTAATTCTGGTGCTTTTGGTGTTGGTAACTAACATTTTATCCCGTTTAGCCACGCGCCAGAAAACCTATTAAGTCAAGGAAAAAGTAAAAAGGGATATTTAAGTAAAAATCTACCTATCTTTCCAATTCCTCAATTATCCAAATTCAAGGTCAATAATTTATGCTAACTAATCGCACTACCCAATCAACTGCAACCGTTTTAAAGGTTGATAAGGCTGATATCTACTATGGTAATTATCGAGCAGTGCGGGACGTTTCGATCAATATTCCCAAAAATAAAGTCACCGCTTTTATCGGACCCTCTGGCTGCGGAAAAAGTACCATTCTCAGGTGTTTTAATCGTCTCAATGATTTAATTCACGGTTTTCGTATTGACGGCAAAGTTTTTTATCATAACCAAGATATTTACTCTCAAGAGGTGGATCCTGTCGAAGTAAGAAAATGTATCGGGATGGTGTTCCAGCGCCCTAATCCTTTTCCCAAATCCATTTATGATAATGTGGTTTACGGAGCGCGCTTAAATGGTTATAAAGGCGATTTGGATGAATTAGTAGAAACTTCCCTGCGTCGGGCTGCTCTCTGGGAAGAAGTAAAAGATAAACTGAAAGAAAGCGGTTTTTCCCTATCGGGGGGACAACAACAAAGATTATGTATTGCTCGCGCTATTGCCGCTCAACCAGAAGTATTATTAATGGATGAACCCTGTTCGGCACTCGATCCGATTTCAACTTTAAAAGTTGAGGAATTAATGCACGAATTAAAAGAACGTTACACGATTATTATTGTTACTCACAATATGCAACAAGCCACAAGAGTAGCAGATTTAACGGCTTTTTATAATGCTGAAGCCACCGATAAAGGTGGCAAAATTGGTTATCTAGTCGAGTTTGATCATACGGACAAAATCTTCGGTGATCCTCAAGAACAAGCAACTAAAGATTATGTTAGTGGACGTTTTGGCTAAATCAGTTATCAGTTATCAGTTATCAGCTTTTTTCTTCCCTCTCCTCCTCTCCCTTTTCCCTTTTCCCTTTTCCCTTTTCCCTTTTCCCTTTTCCCTTTTCCCCAACGCCTATTCCTTTAAAGATTATGTATAGTACCGATGTTGTTACCGATGCGGTTTTGAGAACCAAAAATTTAAATGTTTACTATGGTTCTAATCTCGCTGTTCGTGATGTTAACCTTGATATTCCTGAGAAAAAAGCGGTCGCTTTTATCGGTCCTTCTGGCTGCGGGAAAAGTACGGTTTTGCGCTGTTTTAATCGCATGAATGATCTGGTTAAAAGTGCCAAAATTGAGGGAAAAGTTACCTTTCGCGGTCAAGATATTTATGGTAATTCCGTTAATCCTATCGGGTTACGCAGTCGTATTGGTATGGTTTTTCAGAAACCGAATCCTTTCCCTAAATCTATCTATGAAAATATCGCTTTTGGGGCGCGATTAAATGGTTACATCGGTGATATGGATCAATTGGTAGAGGAATCTTTAAAAAAAGCCGTTCTCTGGGATGATGTTAAAGATAAACTTAAAGAAAGTGGTTTAGCTTTATCGGGGGGACAACAACAAAGGTTATGTATTGCTCGCGCTATTGCGGTTAAACCGGAAGTTGTTTTAATGGATGAACCCTGTGCGGCACTCGATCCAATTTCTACCCTAAAAATTGAGGAATTAATTCACGAATTGAAAACCCAATATACTATAGTTATTGTTACTCATAATATGCAACAAGCGTCGCGGGTTTCTGATTTAACGGCTTTTTATAATGCTGAACCGACCCCAAAAGGGGGTAAAGTAGGTTATTTAGTGGAATATGATCGCACCGAGGTTATCTTTCAAAATCCCGCTCAAGAGTCCACTAGAGATTATGTTAGCGGTCGTTTTGGTTAAAGGATTAATAATTAATCGTTATTCACGACTCCAGGATAGATTAATTTTTTTCCCAGGGAATTATTGAAAAACGATTAACTTAACTGATTGCGAAAACGTTTGGTGCTAATAGTTAAAAGTATCACAGCGAAACCAATCAGAGCCAATACATGAACCCATAAAGCTTCTAAACCGACACCCTTTAAAAGAATACCGCGGATAATAGCTATGTAGTGACGGAGAGGATTAAAAAGAGAGAGATATTGAAAAAATGGCGGCATCGTTTCAATCGGTGCGATCGCTCCTGATAATTGTACCATGGGTAAATTGATAAAAAAGGTGGTTAAAACTACCTGCTGTTGGGATTGACAGAGTGTCGCTAACATAATACCGACACCAATACTAACAAAAATATAGAGACTAGCTAAAGCCATAAATAGGAAAAAGTTGCCCCGAAATGGCACATTAAAAATCACTTTACCGATGGTTAATGCTAACAAAACATCACCCAAAAGGAGGATGAATAAAGGCACAACTTTAGCTAACAAAATCTCCCAAGCAGCGGCAGGAGTCATCAGTAATTGTTCGAGAGTTCCCGTATCTTTTTCTTTAACAACGGTGATAGAAGAAACGATCGAACCGATTAAAGTTAATACTAATCCCATGACTCCGGGGACAAAAAACCAACTGCTAGAAAGTCCAGGATTATAAAAGAAAATTACTTGTGTTGAGATGGGAAGTGGCGCATTTTGATTAACTTTTCCCGTACCGAATTCTTGTACAATTTGATTGATATAACCCTTAGCAATTCCTGCGGTATTGGCATCCACTCCATCGATAAAAACTTGAATAGATGCGGTTTTTTCTTGGGTGAGATTGCGACTAAATTCGGGAGGAATTATCAAACCTGCGGTTAATTTTCCTGCTTCCACCTGTTGGGTTAATGTCTTCTCATCAAAAGTGATCATTTCAGCATCAAAAATCTGATTTTCGGTAAAAGCAGCGATGAGGGAGCGACTTTCAGCAGTAGCTGCATAATCGACTATTCCTAATTTAATATGATGAACATCGGGATTAAGCGCAAATCCATAAATTAATAGTTGAATAGTTGGGGGGAAAATCAAGATAATAATTAACTGTTTGTTGCGTAATATCTGGCGAATTTCTTTAATAACTAAAGATAAAAAACGACCTGTAAATAATTGCTTAAACATCTTATTATTCTCCTAACTGCATTCTTGATAGAGCTTTTATTGCCAATAAAAATAAGACCATTCCCAAGAGGAAAATGATAACTAAATTATTGCCAATACCCGCCCAACCCACACCCCTGACAAAAGCATCTCTAGTAATTTCGATATAATAACGAGCGGGAACTATATTTGAAACTAAAGAGAGGGGAAAGGGAATATTACTTAACGGATAAATAAAACCACTGAGTAATAACGCAGTGAGAAAACCCACTAAAGAAACACCTTGCACCGCAGAATTTTGATTACCGGTACGCGCACCTAACATTAATCCAAACATCACACTGGCCCATAAATAGAGGATAGTTCCTAATAGTAATGGCATTGGATCACCGGCAAAATCTAATTGAAAAATTAGACTTCCTAAACCCATAACTCCGATAGCGATTCCGATTCCTACTATTAGATAAGCGAGGGATTTACCTAGTATTAATTCTCCAGCAGTGAGAGCGGAAGCATAAACTTGTAAAATTGTGCCTTTTTCCTTTTCTCGTACCATAGCGATCGCTGATAAAAGTGAGGGAAAAATCCATAAAACCACAGCATAAACCCCCGGCACAATATAGAGAGATTCTTGTCGTCCCGGATTAAACCAAAGTCGGGTGGCAGTTTCGATAGGAATAGTGGCAGAAATTAAGTTTTCTGCTTGTAAAAAAGAGCGGGTAGTCGCTTTAATAGCATTGCGAATAATTCTGGCATTATTAGCATCTGTACCATCAACAATTGCTTGAATTTCGGCAGTTTTATTGGCTTGTAAATTACGACTAAAATCGGGAGGAATCACAACAATTGCCCTAGCAATACCTCGATCTAAAGCGGTTTCAGGGTTGCCTTCCCAAACCACGGGAATAAATAAATTAGTGGCGAACAAGCGATCGCTATAATTTTGACTAAAAACTGTTCGATCTTGATCTTGCACTAAAACCGGTATATCTTTCGCCTCTAAACGAATAGCAAAACCAAAGATAAAAAGAGTCATCACGGGCAAAATGAAAGCGAGGGCAAGGGTAAGTCGATCACGACTAAACTGCACTAATTCCTTACGACATTGGGAGATAATTCGTTTCATGAAATTGCCCGATTAAGAATAAATTTTTACGGCATTTCTAGGGAACTTATTCAGCAAGCCCTATATAATTCTTAGTAGAGGGACAGATAAAAAGCTCTAAAGGGATTGTAACCGATGACGGATGAAAGATTAGAATGGATCGAGAGCATACTACAGGCTACCGTTGTCCTCACGCAACAGAATCGAGAAGATATAGCACAGCTAACCCGTGAGGTTAGGACAATAGCAGCGAGTCTGGAACGAACCAACGAGCGCTTAAATCAATTTATCACTCAAGCTGAGAGCGATCGACAGTTTTTCCGCAACGAAGTCACTGGTATCCGTACAGAAGTTAAGCGAATCGTAGAGCATCTTTTCGGACAATCCCCGGATCAGGAATAAAGATTAGCCAACGGGTATATAGTGTTTCTCACACCTGTGTGGCACAGTTAAACCTTTGCTGATTAAGCTTTTCACCATCGACAATGTACCTCTTGCGAACAGGAAACGCTATATATGGAACCTGCGTAGGAATAACATCCCAGGGAGACAATGGCTCTGTAGAAGGAGTGGACTAACCCTAAATGGGACAATATAGAAGTTACGCATTGACAGAAAGCCTCAAATAGGCATAGCAAGTTTATGCGAACATAGTCTCCGTAATATTCTCCATAATAAATTGGCGAATAACAGGGATAAATAGCTTTCGGGCAAATTCATAGCAGTTGTTAATCAGTTGATTAAGGCAGGCAGTCTGAAGATGACAGAAAGCAGGGAAAGCGCAAAAGAAATGATTACGAATTGCCCACTCATCACTACTACCGAATCACCACCAAGCGCGTGAGAACCGATTTATCGAGAGACGCGACACCTGTCTACGACACGCTGTCTGTTGACTTCCAGAAAAATCTTTCTTACGATAGGTAGAACAAAATCTCTGACAAAATATATGTTTATTTTGACTAATAAGGCTTTAAATGCCTTTTTCGTCTCGATTTCCGCCGTCTTTCTTAGTTCGACCGCGAGCCTCGCCCAATCCCATAGTAGTCATCATCATATTATGGTCGGGATAGACGGACTCCCGACTCTAGCCAGCGGGACTTATAAAGCTCTGGCCAATCCGAACTATGGGAGACTATCGCTTCTGTTCCCGCATCAACATGAACCCGTCAATATCAGTCATTTCCACGCCATCGGTATTTATAGTTACACGGGGGAGGCAACGAACGCGACAGTGGTAGAGACCAGTACCAATAACCGATTGCCCGAAACACGGTTCAACCTATCCCCGATCCCCCTGTTTCCGGGTAGCGGCGTTTTTGCGGGAAAGAATATTAGCCAGAAAACGGACGATCATATGTATTCGGATTTGAAAATACGTCCGGTCGCCCATTTAACCGACGATCTCGCCGATCCTTACGTGAACGCAATTTATAATACGGGAAACGGTCGCTGGAAGGACTTGTTGGGAGACGAGGCGACGATCGCCCTACAATTAATCGATATCACGCCAGGTTTGACGGTAACGGACGCTTCGGGAATAAATTTGTTTAACGCGGTCAACGATACTTATGTTATCGGGCAAGGAGATTGGTTCGCTTTCACTCCCGTGTTTTCAACAGATGGGAACGCGCCGTTAGGAACCTATTCCGCTACCTTTCGCTTCGTGGATACGAATACCGCAAACGGTCGTACCCCGCTATTACCATCGGGAACCTTTAGCCTCGATTTCCAACCGGTTCCCGAATCCTCTACCTTGCCCGGAATCGTTCTCTTGGGTTCGCTCGGTCTTCTCGGCGGAGTAAAAAGGCAAAAAAAGAAAAATAGCCGATAATCCGTCCAAAATGTTAGGACTTTTCTAATCTAACGACCTACCATTGTAGGGAACCTGCGTAGGAATAACATCCCACGGAGACAATGGCTCTGTAGAAGGAGCGGACTAACCCTAAATGGTACAATATTAAAGAGCAGGTCTCTATTATCCAAGTTATCGGCAAAAAACTTGATCAATCCTCATTAATTCTCTGCACAACGCTGATAAATGCGTCTTCTAAAGAAAAGGGAAGCAAACGCAAGGATTGTACCTGTATTCCCGCGGTGCTGACAATCTTTTTTATCTCTGGAATTTCCCTGTCGGGATGATCGAGAGTCAGGTGCAAGCAATCGCCAAAAATCGAGACGCGCCAAGCTTGTAAACGGGTTTTGAAAATTGCTGCCGCTTGTTGCACTCGATCGAGACGTAATTCGATTAATTGCCCCGGTTGTGCTGCTTTAATTTGACTGGGGGAACCTTGCATCACCACTTCTCCAGCTACCATAAAACCGAGACGATTGCATTGTTCCGCTTCTTCGAGATAATGGGTTGTCACTAATACCGCAGTTCCCTGACGAGCCAAATCGTTAATTAAGCGCCAGAATTGTCGTCGCGCTAGGGGATCAACTCCAGAAGTGGGTTCATCGAGAAATAATATCTCCGGTTCGTGCATCACGGAAGCGCCAAAAGCGACGCGTTGTTTCCATCCTCCCGGCAGTCTTCCGGTTAACATTGTTTCCCGTCCGATTAATCCCACCGTTTCCAAAACCCAAGCGATTTTTTGGCGACGGTAGCGCGGGGGAACCCCATAAACCCCGCAGTAAAATTCCAGATTTTCGATCACAGTGAGATCATCATAAAGGGTGAATTTTTGGCTCATATAACCGATTTTTTGCCGTAATACGGGATTACGCAGGTCTTGACTGCGCCCAGCTAAGGAAATATCGCCATCAGAGGCGGAAAGTAGCCCACACAGCATTTTAATCGTGGTGGTTTTTCCCGCACCATTCGCCCCCAATAACCCGTATATTTCTCCGTAGTCAATGGTTAAAGTAACACCTTTGACGGCGCAAAAATTAGCGAAGCTTTTCCGCAAATCCCTAGCATCGATCGCTATTCCCGTGGTGATGGTCTCGGATTTAAACTTTGGTAAGGGGATAAAAGGGGGATCGGAACCCTGTTGTCGCAAACGGGTGACAAAGACGTTTTCTAGGGTTGCCTCGCTAGGGTGGATAGCGCTGAGATTATCGATCGCATTCTGAATAATTCTGGTTGCTTGCTGGGGATTGCCAGTTAACACATCTAGACGATCACCAAATAACTGCACGTCATTAATATTTTGTCCATCAACCAAAAGAAGTATTTTTTCGGCGGTAGCGGCGATATCGGGCGATCGAATTTCCAAGCGTTGTAAACCGAGACGTTGGCGCAATTGGCTGAGAGTTCCGATCTCGTGAATTTCTCCCTCGTACATCAAAGCGATGCGGTGACAACGTTCCGCTTCATCGAGGTAGGGAGTAGCCACCACAATTGTTATACCTTCGCGGGCTAAAGTGGCTAAAATATCCCAAAATTCTCGCCGAGAGACGGGATCAACTCCGGTGGTGGGTTCATCGAGAAGTAGGATTTGGGGACGGGAAATCAGGGCGCAACAGAGGGCGAGTTTTTGTTTCATGCCCCCGGAAAGTTGCCCAGCCAGGCGATCGCCGATGCCCTTCAGGTTCATTAAAGTTAAATATTTATCCCGGCGCGCTTGCAAATCCCTCTCGGTTACTTGGCGCAAATTGGCCACATAACGCAGGTTTTCATCAATGCTGAGGTCAAGATAGAGGGAAAATTGTTGGGTTAAATAGCCGATAGTTTGACGGACGTGACGGGGCTTTTTTCCCTCTAAATCCACATAACCACCCGATGGGTTCATCACCCCCCCCAGAATATGAAAGGTGCTGGTTTTTCCCGCCCCATCTGGACCAATTAAGCCAAAAATTTCCCCCGGATAGACTTGGAAATTTATCCCTCTGACGGCGGCAAAATTGCCGTAGTTTTTCTGGAGGTTGACGACTTCAATTAAGGGGGATAAAGAGGGATCGGCGGCGGAAACCATGGTTATTTCAAGTCAATTTTAGCATCGGCGGGCATCCCGGGTTTAGCGTAGGTTTCCGACTGATCGATCGCTAATCTGACACCAAACACCTGCCGGACGCGATCTTTTTGGAAGTAAATATTTTCGGGAGTAAAGGCCGCTTTTAGATCGATCGCACTAACTTTAGCAGCTAAGGGGCGATCGGGATCGGAGTCGAGAAATACCTGCGCTGGTTTGCCCACATAAATTTTGCCGATGTCCCCTTCTGGTATATAGGCGCGCAGATAGATCGATTGGGGATCGATGACGGTGAGCAGGGTTTTCCCACTGGTAACTACGGCCCCCGGTTGCAAGGGACGATCCTGAACGATGCCATTAATGGGACTTTTCACCTGCATGGAGTCGAGACGTTTTTGTAATTGTTGTTGATTAGCGATCGCCGCTTGTAAATTTGCCCGGGCGATGGCTAATCGGGCCTTAGCTTGTTCTTTTTGTTGTTGGTAAGCGCTTAACTGATTACTGCGAATGACGGAATTAAGGGCGGTGGAACGGGTTTGGGCTAAATTTCCCTGCGCTGCTCGCAGTTGCTGCCAGGCAGTGTTAACGGCGGCTTTTCGTGCCACGAGAGTAGCTTTAGCGGTGTCTAAGTCTGCTTTGGCCGCGTCGGCATCGGTACGGGTGCGATCGAATTGTTGCTGGCTAACTACTCCTTGCCTAAATAGTTGATCGTAACGTTCTCGATCGGCTAAAGCCAGTTTTAATTGGGCTTCTGCCCTGATTATTGCCGCTTCTGCCTGTTTTACCTCCGCTTTTGCCTGTTCTACTGCCGCTTGACCGGCAGCAACGTTGGCGCTCGCTTGGCTAACTCGTCCGGAGGAGTCTTCTTTTGCCTGCACTAAGTTCGCTGCCGCTTCTTGAATGCGACTTTCGGCCACGCTAATATCTAACAATGCTTGTGCTTCCTCTTGTCGGGCGGCGTTAACGGACGCGATCGCTGCTTGCAGTTGTTGATTAACTTCCTCATCGACGATTACTGCGATCACTTGTCCTGCTTTGACTCGATCGCCCTCCCGGACTAAAATTTGATCTACTCGTCCGCCAGTTTTTGCCCCGATATCAGTTTCGTCTGCTTCAATCCTGCCACTGACATTGAGTACCGTAGCTGGGGGGACAGGGGCAAAATGTCGCCAACCGAGATAACCGGCGGCAATCACAACAGCTAGGGGCAACAGCAACCGCGGGTTGAATTGCCGTTTTTCCGGGGCTACCGGCAAGTTAGGAACGAGGTGAGATCGAGCCATTACCTTTACTTCCCAAATTTGGCCAAGGTTGATACTTCGATCATAAACGATAACTAGGGGCGCAATTTTTGAGAACTTATAAGTAGTCGTGGACAATTAATTTCCTAGTTGAGACAGGAGTCAGGAGTCAGTAGCCGGTCGTTTCAGGCTTTGTTGCCCTCTCTTTTTGTACTAGTTTATGTACTACAAGAAGGATAATGCAAGGTTTTTGAGGGTTCCAATCCGATTTTCTGGCACTAAGATCGGATTTTAACAGGTCAAAAGCCTTATTTTAAAAGGGTTTTACCATTATTCAGCAAGCCCTAATTAATTCTCTGCACAACGCTGATCAATGTGTCTTCTCAAGGAAAAGGAAGCAAACCCAAGAATTTTAGCTTTATTCCCGCAGCATAAATAAAAGTTGATAGGGTGAGTTAATCTCACCCTATTTTAAGTTTCTAAAACTTGGCTTTCTGGCGCAGTAATTCGGCTAAAGTCACATCGAATTTTGAGTGTCCCCCGAAAACTGTTCCCGCTTCCCCGTTAAAGAAAGTGACCTTGGCTAAATGATAATGCTCACCGCTCAGGGGAATATAACCGACCTCTTGAACGATATTTTGAGCTTGACTGAGATAATACTCGACAAAACGCTGTAAATCCTTATTAGACTGGGCTTTTTGGGCGTTAACGTAGATAAATAAAGGACGAGCTAAGGGTTGATAGGTGGATTGCAGCACCGTTTCCCGGGAGGGCAAAACAGCCCCTTTACCGCTGTCTATTGCTAAGGCTTTTAAGTTCGCCGCTTGTTTTTCGTAGTAAGCTAGACCAAAATATCCCAGGGCGTTGGCATCTTGACTAACTCCTTGAATTAAGGTGTCATCATCTTCACTGGCAACGTAATCGCTGCGGCTAACATCTTCTTCTCCTACCACCGCTTCCGTAAAATAATCGAAAGTTCCCGAATCTTTGCCCGCACCAAAGAGATTGAGAGGTTTATCCGGCAATCCTGATCGCACTTGACTCCACTTGGTAATTTTACCCTGGGCCGCAGGTTCCCAGATTTTTTTTAATTCCTCTAAAGTGATGCTATCAATCCAATTGTTTTCTTTATTGACTGCGATGGTAAGTGCATCAAAGGCGATCGGCAATTCGATAAATCTAATGTTATTCCGATTACAAGCTTCGATCTCATCGCTGCGAATCGGTCGCGAAGCATTGCTAATATCGGTTTTTCCAGCGCAAAACTGCCGAAATCCGCCAGTAGTACCCGAAAATTTGACGCTTATATCCGCAGACGGCTGTTTTTGTTTTTTGTATTCATCGGCGACAGCTTTGGTGATCGGGTAAACGGTGCTAGACCCATCAATAATAATTGATTTGTTTGATTGGGAGTCAACGGGAGCGCAAGCAACTAAAACACCAGCACTAACAAAAATAAGAGCCTTTTTGAGCAATTTATCGAGATTTATCAGCATTTATCCATCCCCTTGCTTTTCTGGGAGTCAGAAAAATCTATCTCCATCATTTCAAAAAAAATTGATTTAATACGAAACTCACCCCAAAAAGATAACAAACTTAACAGTAGCGAAAAGCAGCGGTGGCCCTGTTTGCCTTGACACACCTAGATAGGGTCTGCTGAAAAAGTTTTTCGTGGGGGCAGGGTGTGGGGTGTGGGGTGTGGGGTGTGGGGTGTAAAGTCTAAAAGCCTTATCCAACAAGATTTTTAGATTTATTCAGCAAGCCCTAGATAAAAAGCTTTGTCCGGGCAATTTCTCCCCAACAGATGCTTTAAATTAAGATTTCATCCTTGAATAGATAGAATTAATTTTGGTCTTTATCGATCTAAATTATTGCCAAAAGCTGTGAATTTTTAAATTAAACTTAACCGAAATTTTACCCAATCTTAACCAAAAAAAATCCCCAATATTTCTAGATTTAAAAGTAATATTTGTGCCTTAAACTATATCTTGAAGAAAGTTCAACTTTCTCCAATTGTGCAGGATTCTTCAACCGGAAAACTTATGATATTCTCAACTGCTACCCTAACTCGTGTGTGTGCTGTCTCCTTCGCCACGGCAGCGGCCTTAGCAGGGACGATGGGAGAAACCCTCGCCCAAACCCTGAACGGTGCAGGAGCCTCCTTTCCCGCGCCCCTATACCAGCGTTATTTTGCCGACTATAAAAACGCCACCGGTGTCACCGTTAACTATAATTCCGTCGGTAGCGGTGCTGGTGTCCGGCAATTTATCGCTGGAACCGTCGATTTTGGGGCTTCCGATGCCGCTCCTTCCTCCTCGGAAAAAGGCCAGATGAAAAACGGTTTACTGCTAGTTCCCACCGCCGGAGGAGCCGTCGCCGTGGTTTATAATCTGCCTGGGGTAAATAACCTACAAATTTCCCGGGCTAACCTCGGTAAAATCTTCAGTGGCGAGATCACTAACTGGAGACAAGTGGATCCGAAACTGCCCAACCAACCCATTAAAGTGGTGGTTAGGGCTGATGGTAGCGGTACTACCGAGATTTTTACCTCTCATCTGAGTGCGATTAGTCCTTCCTTCAAAAGTAAAGTGGGAACCAGCAAAGAACCTAACTGGGGTTTTACCGTTCTCAAAGGACCGAAAAATGATGGTGTGGCAGCCCTGGTTAAACAAACAGAAGGCTCGATCGGTTACGTTCAAGATACCTTTGCCCGCAAAAATGAAGGGGCAACCATGAGAACCGCCAAAGTTCAGAATAAAGCCGGTCAATTTGTCGAACCCAGTCTCGCCCAAGCTAACAAGGCGATGGAAGGAATCAAATTTAACGCCGATTTTACCGCTAATATGGACGATCCGAGCAGTGGTTATCCGATCGTCGGGATTACTTGGTTATTAGTACCGAAAGACTACGCTGATAACAAAAAAGCGGCGGAAATTAAAAGACTGTTGACTTGGATTCTCACCACCGGTCAAGGTATTAACAATCAATTGGAATTTACCCGGATTCCCCAATCGGTGACTCAAAAAGTTTTAGCCGAAGTTAACAAAATTAAATAAATACTTTTGTATTAGTTTGAACTTGATTGTCACCGCTTTCCAGTAAGATGGAAAAAAGTTACCGGTTAACCCCATAACTAATAACTGCAAGTATTTCTTTTCTCTGGGCTGAACATTGTTCAGCCCCTACAGTTGCGTTTTAAACAACTGATAACTGGTAATCGCTCTCTACCTTATGGCCAATTTTTCTGAACCTGTCGAGTACTTGGATGTCTCGGCGGCCAATCTTAACGAAAACCCCGGCACTGCGGGTTTATTCAATCGCATTTTTACAATCCTAGTCTGGATTTGTGCCGCCTCCGGTTTAATTTTTCTGCTCTGGATGGCCTGGATTGTTTTTCAGGATGCGCGGCCGGCGATCAATGAATTCGGTTGGGGATTTCTCTGGGGAACCACTTGGGATGTGAACGTCCTCAAATTTGGTGGTTTACCCTTTATTTTCGGTTCCGTTGTTTCCTCGATTCTGGCTCTTTTATTAGCTATTCCCCTCAGTGTTGCCGTTGCTTTAACCACTAGCGAGAATTATTTACCAGCAAGTATCCGTTATCCCATCGGTTTTCTAGTGGAATTAATCGCCTCGATTCCTAGCGTAATTATCGGGTTATGGGGGATTTTCGTGCTAATTCCCGTGCTTAAACCCCTGCAAGAATGGTTATTTCAAAATTTTGCTTGGTTCCCTTTGTTTAATACCCAACCTTTGGGACCAAGTATGCTGATCGCTGGTGTGATCCTGGCCATCATGATCGTGCCGACTATTTCCGCTATCAGTCGCGATGTGCTGCTTACCGTCCCCCCGGAATTACGCAGCGCCTCCATGGCCCTAGGTGCCACTCGTTGGGAAACCATCTGGCGCGTGTTGTTGCCGGCGGCCAGTTCTGGCATTATCGGGGCGATTATCCTCGGTTTAGGGCGTGCTTTAGGGGAAACTATGGCGGTGGCCATGGTAATCGGTAACTCCTCGATTATTAGTCCCTCCCTCTTGGCCCCCGGTTATACTATTCCTGCTGTACTAGCTAATACCTTCCCAGAAGCTTTTGAAAAAATCCACATCGGAGCCTTGATGTATCTAGCTTTGATTCTATTTGTTATTACCTTGGCCGTCAATAGTGTAGCGGCTTTATTAGTACAATTTATCAACCGCAATCGTTAAATTTATGAATCAAGGAGCTTTTCCCGAAGAAGATTTACAGCAACCCCTGTCACCGTGGCGACATTTTTTTACCAACGGTCTCACGGGTTTAGCGATCGCTCTTAGTGCCGTCGCCATTCTGCCTTTATTCGCTATTCTTTTTCAAATTGTCAAAGAAGGTTTACCCGGATTCAATTGGCAAGTTTTCACCTCTTTACCCGCCCCAGTTGGCTCCGATCCTAGTGTTCCCAACGGTTTCGCCAATGCGATCCTCGGGACTTTAACTATGGTCGGTTTAGCATCCCTCGGCAGCATACCTCTGGGGATTCTCACCGGGGTTTTTCTCTCGGAATTCGCTCGCGGTTCCAAAATTGGCGCTATTCTGCGCTTTGCGATCGTGGTGTTGAGTAGTACTCCTTCCGTTATCGTCGGGGTGTTTTCCTTCGGGGTTTTGGTGTTAACTACCAAACAATTTTCCGCCGTGGCGGGGGCCTTTGCTTTGGGGGTGATCATGTTGCCGATCATCGCTTTAACCACGGAAGAGGCACTTAAACTAATACCCATGTCCTACCGTCTCGGTTCCTCCGCTTTGGGGGGTTCCCGTTTCGATACGGTATTTCGCATTGTCCTGCCAGCAGCGATCGCACCGATTATGACCGGGATATTATTAGCGGTGGCCCGGGCCGCTGGAGAAACCGCCCCCTTAATGTTTACGGCTTTATTTAGTCAATTTTGGCAAGAAAGTCTTTGGTCGCCCACACCGGCTTTAACGGTGTTGATTTATAACTATGCTAGTTCCCCCTTTCCTGAACAAAATTCCTTGGCTTGGACAGCTTCTTTAGTACTAATTATCTTAGTTTTAATTACTAGCCTTCTCTCCCGTTTTGTCACTCGTAAACGCTCAAATTAAGTATTTTTCTGATGATCGATTCCTCTCTCATGAACAGTCCTACTTCTCTAGCTAATTCGGCGATCAAAGTCGAAAATCTTAGCTTTTTCTACGGTAGCAAAAAAGCCCTGGAAGGTGTTTCTTTAGAAATCCCGCAAAGGCAAGTAACCGCCATGATCGGCCCCTCTGGTTGTGGTAAATCTACTCTCTTAAAAGCTCTCAATCGCATCGGGGAATTAGAAGGACAGGTGACAGTTAAAGGCAAAGTTAGGTTTTTTGGTCAAGATATCTACGCTCCCAAAGTTAACCTTCATACCTTACGGCGACAGGTGGGTATGGTGTTTCAGCGCCCTAACCCTTTTCCCGCTAGTATTTACGATAATATTGCCTACGGTATTAGAATTTATCGTTCCGCTAGTCGCAGTGAATTAGATGGGATTGTGGAATCAGCTTTAAAAGGGGCTGCTCTTTGGAATGAAGTTAAAGATCTGTTGAATAAATCCGCTTTAGGATTATCGGGAGGACAACAACAAAGATTGTGTATTGCTCGCGCTTTGGCGGTAAAACCAAAAGTATTATTAATGGATGAACCTTGTTCGGCCTTAGACCCCCTTTCTACCCTCAAAGTCGAGGAATTAATCCATGAATTGAAGCAACAATACACGATCGTGATTGTCACCCATAATATGCAACAGGCCTCTAGGGTATCCGATCGCACGGCCTTTTTTAATGCCGATGAAACCCGCGTCGGTCGTTTGGTGGAATTTGACACCACCCAGAAAATTTTCACCGATGCAGTTAATCAACAAACTCGCGATTATGTAGCCGGTAGATTCGGTTAATTTGTCTTGTCAGGAGATAGGAGACAGTTATCAGTTATCAGTTATCAGTTATCAGTTATCAGTAGTCAGGAGACAGGAGACAGGAGATTATTTTTATTTATTCTCCCCACACCCCACTCCCTGCTCCCCAATTCATAATTCATAATTCATAATTCATAATTCCCCCACACCCCATACCCCACACCCCACACCTCACTCCCTAAACCCTAAGACTGCCCGATTTTGCTAGGATAAGAAATGTAACAAGAATCTTTCTCAACAGTCGGATAATTCATGGGCAACGATACCATCACCTTACTCTCCCCGCGGGAAATTGACAAAATGCGACGAGCCGGACGATTAGCGGCTAAACTGTTAGATCATCTGGCAGATATGGTTAAACCGGGGGTAAGTACCCTAGAAATCAATGATGAAGCAGAACGTTGGACTCGCGCCCATGGAGCCAAAAGTGCGCCCCTAGGATACCACGGCTTTCCTAAGTCCATCTGTACTAGCATTAACGAGGTTATCTGTCACGGCATCCCCAGCGCTGATCAAATCCTCAAAGACGGCGATATTATTAACATCGATGTCACCCCGATTTTAGAAGGTTATCACGGCGATACTTCGCAGACTTTCTTTGTCGGTACTCCCTCCCCCTTGGCTAAAAAGTTAGTGGAAGTTACCAGAGAATGTCTGCAAAGAGGCATAGATGCAGTGCAGCCGGGGGGTAAAATCGGCGATATCGGTGCCGCTATCCAAGAATATGCCGAAGGACAAGGATTTTCGGTGGTTAGAGATTTTGTCGGTCATGGTATCAGTAATATTTTTCACACCGGTCCGCAGGTTCCCCACTACGGCACTCGCGGCAAGGGCAAAAAAATTCGCCCCGGTATGGTATTCACCATTGAACCAATGATTAATGAGGGAACCTGGCAACATATTGTCTTAAAAGACGGTTGGACTGCTATTACTAAAGATGGTAAACTTTCGGCCCAATTTGAACACACCATCGCCGTCACCGAAACTGGTGTCGAAATTCTCACTGTACCCGATTAAATTTAGGGAACAGGGAACAGGGGATAGGGAATGGGGGAATGGGAGAATGGGGGAATAGGGAAGTTTCAACTAATACCCCAAAACCCTAAAACCCCATCTCCCCACCTCCCCACCTCATAATTCATAATTCATAATTCATAATTCATAATTCATAATTCATAATTCCCACTGATAACTGAATATATGCAGTATCGTCGTTTCGGTCGCACTAATCTACAAATGCCAGTGTTTTCCTGTGGGGGGATGCGCTATCAATTTCAGTGGCAGGATGTGCCAATGTCGCAAATTCCCGACGAGAATCAAGGCAATTTAGAGGCAATTATCAATAAATCTCTGGAAGTGGGGATTAATCACATCGAAACCGCTAGGGGTTACGGCACTTCCGAGATGCAATTGGGCAAAATTTTGCCGCAACTACCGAGGGAAAAGATTATCGTGCAGACGAAAGTTTCTCCTAGTCAAGATGTGCGGGAATTTCGCCGTAAATTTGAGCAATCCCTGCAATTTTTACGGTTAGATTATGTGGATTTGTTGGGCATCCATGGCATCAACACCGAGGAAATTCTCGATGACACTATGGCCGAGGGCGGTTGTTGGCAAGAGGCGAAAAAATTACAGCAACAGGGAAAAGTTCGTTTTATCGGTTTCTCCACCCATGCACCAACTGATGTAATTGTCAAGACTATTGCAACAAATTGTTACGATTACCTCAATCTGCACTGGTACTATATTTTTCAGAATAACTGGCCGGCCATAGAAGCGGCAAAACAGCACGATATGGGGGTTTTTATCATTAGTCCCTCCGATAAGGGCGGCCATCTCTACAATCCTCCCCCTAAGCTCGTGGCTCTCTGTTCTCCTCTCAGTCCGATGGTTTTTAATGACCTATTTTGTCTCAGTCATCCGGCCGTCCATACCCTTAGTATCGGTGCTGCGCGAGCCAGAGATTTTGATGAACACCTGAAAACTTTACCCTTACTCGATCGAGCCGAGGAGATTTTACCGGCAATTATCGAGAGATTGCAAGGGGAGATGATCAACTGTTTAGGGGATAATTGGGTAAAAACTTGGTCTGTGGGTTTACCTAGCTGGGAAAATACCCCCAATCAGATTAATATTCCTTCTATCCTCTGGTTACGCAATCTTGTTATCGCCTACGATATGATTGACTTTGCGAGGGCCAGATACAATCTCTTGGGGAATGGGGGTCATTGGTTCCCCGGTCAACAGGCAAAAGAGGTGGAAAAACTCGATTTAACTGCCTGTTTAGCCGCTAGTCCCCACGCTGATAAAATTCCTTATCTTCTCGCCGAAACTCATCGATTATTGTCGGGAGAGACGGTACAACGCTTAAGCAGTAGTTAATTAAAATTCGATGCCGGGTTGCGCTTTCACTCCCTGTTGACGAAAGGGATGTTTAATTAACTTCATTTCCGTGACTAAATCCGCTATCTCGATTAATTCGGGTAAAGCTCCTCTACCAGTGAGAATAACGTGACAATTAGCGGGTTTTTGGGCTAAACCAGCGATAACTTCCTGAATATCCAGATAACCGAATTTAAGGGCGATATTGATCTCATCGAGTAAAATTAATTGATATTGGGGATTTTCGAGAAAAGTTAGGGCTTTTTGCCATGCTTCTTGGGCTTTCTGTATATCTCTTTCTCTATCTTGGGTTTCCCAGGTGAAACCTTCCCCCATAGCATAAAACTCGATTTGTTCCCCCCAAACACTAAAAATCTTTTGTTCGGCAGGTTCCCAAGCACCTTTGATGAATTGTACCACCGCCACTTTGTAACCATGACCGAGGGAACGTAAAACCATACCGAGGGCTGCCGTGGTTTTTCCCTTACCATCGCCGGTATTAACGATAATTAAACCTTTTTCAGCAATTTTTTCGGCTAAACGTTCCTCTTGGATGACCTTGCGGCGCTGCATTTTTTCTTTGTATTGTTCGGGAGTGAGTTGCATTCGGGTCTGTCCAGTCAAATCAAGATAATTGTAACTCAAGGGGTTATCGATCGCTATGTGAAGATTTTGACCGGCTAAATTGTCTGGGGGTTGATGCCTAATTCTCGTAATTTTGCCGCTAATCTTTCCTTAGCTTGTCGTTCTTGTTCTTTTTCTACAAGAGCCTGTTCTTTTCCCTGTCGTTCTTGTTCCTTTTCTAAAAGAATCTGTTCTTTTTCTAAAAGAGCCTGTTCTTTTCCCTGTCGTTCTTGTTCCTTTTCTAAAAGAATCTGTTCTTTTTCTAAAAGAGCCTGTTCTTTTCCCTGTCGTTCCTGTTCTTTTTCTAAAAGAGCCTGTTCCTTTGCTTGTCTTTGCTGTAATTCAGCTTCTTGGGGAGTGGGAACCAATTGACCATCGGCGGTAAAATAACGCAGTTTACGGTCAAATATGCCTAAATATAATCCTAACTGTTCACTCCATAGATAACCCCGGTCATTGGGAGAAATAGCTTGATATTGTCCCTCAAGTATCGTAAATCCTTGGAATTCTAAGGTATTAGGATCGAACCAAAAATAATTAGGAGTGCGAAAAGTATTTTGGTAGAGAATTTTCTTTTTAGTGCGGTCAATATTGGCCGTAGAATCGGAAATAATCTCCACGATCACATTGGGATATTTACCCTGTTCTCCCCAAACCACCCAACTTTTGCGGGGACGTTTTTCTGTATCTAAAACCACAAAAAAATCAGGACCACAGAAATCGCGCTTTTTCAGTTGTTCTTCGTTATAGTAGATAGTCAGATTACCGGAAGCGTAGTAATCGTTTTTCTCTTGCCATAATAATTCTAGACAATTGAGGAGAATTATGATCTGTTGCAGGTGTAAATCACTTTCCAAGGGTGGTTCATCACTCCATAAATCGGTGGGGGGACAGGTAACTTCTGGTAAAATGTCGAGAGTTGTCATAGTTTTTCCCCTGGCTGGGACATTTATTTAATTAGGGTTTACTGAATAAATGTGAAATATAGACTAGATAAGAGTTTTAGGATATTTTTTTGCGAAACAGGTGCAAGGTTTTGAGAGTCCTGTAGGGGCGAAGCATTTGGGCATAACCTATCGCTGAAACCGTAGATTTCCTATCCGAATGCTTCGCCCGTACCCCAAATTTTTCTCTAGCAACGCACCAAATAAATTAATGATAGGTGTGGTGCGTTACGACGGATTGTTAGATTCAAGTTTAAGCAAAGATTGTCGCCGTCTAACGCACCCTACTGGATTGTTTCAGCTAATTTGGTGCAATAGATTCTCCCGATTCCTCCTCCTCAAACACAGGATAAAGATGTTTCAGCTTGACCCTAGCATCGCTGGTCGTAAACGTCCATATTACTGTAGATGCAGTCTGATTACGTTCTTTTTGCCATGTTTCTATCTCCCTTTTCAGTTCTTCCTTGCTAGAAATC
>NZ_JADBUP010000149.1:0-4904 GCF_020245605.1 Microcystis sp. M061S2
CACGGTAACGATTCGCACTCCCGACGGTAGCGAGTTATCCGATGCGGCCATTGGTACAGGACCGGTAGATGCTCTCTGCAAAGCGATCGATCGAGTGGTGCAGATTCCTAACGAATTAATCTCTTTCTCGGTGCGGGAAGTGACCGAGGGAATCGATGCTTTGGGAGAAGTGACTATCCGTCTCCGTTACGAAGGACGCACCTACTCTGCTCGCGCGGCCGATACCGATATTATTGTCGCCTCCGCTCGCGCCTACGTCAGTGCCTTAAACCGTCTCCATGTCGCACTGCAGCAGAAGGAAAAAACCCCCGAAATGCTACAAGTCTAGATAGATTCCAGTCGAGTTCTATTATCTAAAGTTTCAAAAAGTATCTATTCCTTCTTGATTCATCTCTTGATTCAACAAAGCCCAGAAAACTATGAAGCTAATCCAAAAATTTCAATGGGTAGCCGTCGGTCTGAGTTTGTTCTTCAGCCTTAGCGTACTACTAAACCTACCTCCCGTCCAAAGTGCCGCTACCAGCGACTGCTTTGCCACCATGACCAAAGCAGACGAACTCTACCAAGCGGGAAAGAAGAAGGAAGCCAAAGAACTTTATCGCCAATGTAAGCTGGACTTTGCCAATTCGGACGAGACTGCCACTGAAATCCCCGACCCAGTCTATGAGATTGAAGAACTAGGGGGTGGACGAAGACTTTGGCAACAAGCACAGGAGGGAATGGAACAGGATTCCGATGCCTTTAAAAGCAAAATTTTCTTTAATCTGATTGGTCTCACCAGAAGTTATCCACAATTCGTTCCTGCTCAGCTAACCCTGGTTGATTTTTGTTTGAGAGAATCTGAATTTTGCGCTCAATATGCCCAAGAAGGACAGGCTAAAACTGCCAGCCAAATTCTAGAACGATTGACAGAATTGTATCCCGATAACCCGGATTTTCTCAGAAAGAAAATTGAGGTTTTTGCAGCGGAAGAAAAGCTTTTAGAAGCCTCCATTGCCGCCCGTCAATTTTCTTTAGTCTATAACGACTATCCAGAAGCCACTGAATTTGCCCAACTCGCCGACAACTATCTGAAAAAATTTGAAAGCAAAGTCAAGCAACAATTAATCGGACAGACGGTTGTGGGTACAGTGATAGGGGTATTGGCGGGTGGCTTGAATCAAAACCCCTATCAAGTCATTTCTGGGTTTCAGATGGCTTTGCTCATGATTCAAGGAGAATCTGCCTTTGGAGAACAAATGGCGGCGGCGTTTGCTGGAAAATATGAAAAAGAAGGAAAATTGGTAGAGGATGGAGAAGTCCTCAACTACATCAAAGGAATAGCTGCCAGAATCACCTCTTACATGGGACGAGATTTTGACTATAAATATTACGTTGTCAAAAATAGCAAAATCAATGCCTTTGTCCTGTCAGGTGGCAAGGTATTTATCAATACAGGAGCTATTTTGCAGACCAATTCTGAAGCAGAACTCGCTGGTTTATTAGGACATGAAATTGCCCATGCTGTTCTCTCTCATGGTTTTTTAAAAATGGCTCAGGCTAATTTACTGGGTAATTTAAGTCAAATTGTCCCTTTCCTCGACCGAGTTTCCCCCGTAGTCAGCGCACAATACAGCCAAGAAGCTGAACGCCAAGCCGATATTTTGGGAACCAGGTCTTTGGCACTTTCGGGCTATGCTGCCGATGGACTGCGTAATTTAACTGTTACGTTTAAAAAGCTACATGGAGATGCGCCTACTAATTATCTTTCAACTCATCCGGCCCCAGTTGAGAGAGTAAGTTATCTGGAAAAAATGATTCATAATAACGGCTATGATCGCTACGCTTATGAAGGGGTCAAGAAACACCGAGAAATTCAGGAAAGATTGAAAAATTCCAGTTAAGGAAAGTCCTATTGAGGGCAATATAGAGTGTAATTCCATTTAGTTCCTGATTTCTCTATATTGCCAGTTAATTCCACAGTCACCTGACCAGAATTACCACTGAAAGGAATAGATAAACTTTTCCTACCCGATACAAATCCGGTATTAACCAGTTCCCGATTTTCATAAATAACCCGTAGCCTATCTGGAATCCCGTACATCTCATAATCAAGGCGGATTTCTCCTTGATTAGCCGTTAGTTGAATCCTTCTAACATCTCCTTCTTGTCCGCCACTTGCCTGCTGTCGGTCACAGAATTCATAACCACGACTACGCGCTAGGAAGATTTGCATATCAATTGACTCGACAGAAGCATCAAACTGATAATTGGAATCAACTTGCTGGTCGAGACAATACTGATATTGGTCGCCTTTTTTAATGGAAACTCCTTCAGGTTTTTTAACTGACCTTACCCTGACTTCACCCTCATTTATACGAAAAGTTAAACAGGGGTCAATATTCCCAATTTCAACCCGATTAATTTCTTCAATCCATGAAGGTTCGATAATCGTATCTTCATGGCTAAAAACCTGCAACCCACAGAAAGTTGCTCCCTTAGCTTTAGCTTCTTGCCAAATTTGTTCCACCCTTTCCTTCATTGCTAAACCTGATTCCTTAAGGATAAATTCCTGGTTATTAGCACAGGAAACTGAAGCCGTTAATTCTGAATCTTCTGTCTCCCAATAATCAAAGGTTAACCTCACGCAATTTCCTTTTCCAGTTGCTTCGCATTCTTGGAGAGGTTTCTCACAGGGATTAGAACGAAATTGAGAGATTCCCAGCCAACCACGCCCCCTTTCATCAACCACAGTACAATATCGCCAACTGCTAGGAGATTTCTGTCCCATCAACCACTGTTTAATTGACGCAAAAGTAAAAAATTGATTACTGTCTGGTAAGTTAGTATTGCGACGACTACCAGAACGAACTTTAAAGCCGTTTGCACATCCCCGTTTCGTCGTCTTGGGATTAGTCCATTCAATGATAAAAGTATCTTTTGTTTCTACCAAGCAAGGGAAATAATAGGAAGTTCTCAAGTTATTCTTAATGCTGGCCTGCACCGCCAGTCCCATCGGTAGATTAGACTTATTGTAGAACTCTAATTTAGCATAGGTGCGACCACTACTGGGAATGTCTAACTTATCTAAAATTTTCATAATCGTTCCTTGACTAACAGGGTCGTAATCCCCCCCACGACGGCGGCGAATCCCTAGAGAGTTGGGCCCGATAATTTGCGTTACTTCCGCAGAATCAGGGATTTCAGCGTAACTGCTGGGGGTGGGAATTAGAGTAGATAAAGGAATCAGAAAGCTGGCGATGATTCGTAGTATTCTCGGTTGAGATTTATTCATAGCTTTTGAGGAATAGACTTATGATCAATGATTTCTACTATTTTTGGGGAGGTAAATTTTAAAAATTTTACACTCTTCTAATCTTTTTTCTAGTTCAGGAAGAGCAGGAGGATACATCAAGACACTTCTGAGAGTATGTCCATTGAGTTCCCGACATTCAGGTGCAAGTATATCCTGAGAGCCATACCAGCCACAATTATTATTGGTAAACTTACGCCATAATTCTTCAATTTTTTTGAGAGTTTCACAAGGAAAAGCATCCTCTTCCCCTTCATCTAGCACTCCACTATTATTACGGTCAGCCTTGACTCCCCAGTTACCCATTAAAATTTCATAAGTTGTTCGCAATGCCCCCGTGTATTGATTTTCTTTCTTGGAAGCATCATTTTCTATCTGTTCGCCAAAATCCTGATTGCTGAGTTGAGTTTGGAGGAGTGGGAGTCGATGCTGACGAATTACCTCTGCCAAAGATGACTCGGCCCTTTGCGAGATTTCCTCAAGTTGAGTTGTTTTTGAAACAATCCCCGGAAAGCTTTGGGGATTTTCTGTGATTTCCTGTTTCAATTGATTAGCCATTGTCAAGATCTGGCGGTAGTCAGCAATGGTTTTTTCTCCCTCTCCCTTCTGTTGACGAACGTCAGCACTCATTAAGTAATCAGGCAGTTTGGCAACGATAATTTCTGCATTTTGTGGAGTAATACTTTGGGACAAAAGAGAGTACATAGATTTTTCTTCTTTAACCTGTTGGTGCTGCTGCCAAACCGATACCACACCCGCGATAACAATCAAAGTAGTTACCCCCAATATTCCGTATAAAGTCCGGCTCTTGTAGCCAACTTGAGGAGGAAAGATCTTAATCGAGCTATTATCCCCTTGAATTACATAGGCATTTTCACCAGCATTTACGTTCTGTATTCTGCCTTCATTATGCCCAACATCCTGAGCGATGTTCTGACTGTCAGAAGGCTGTTGAGGGTTGAATTTAGGAGATCCCTTGCTCATTCTCTTACTTCATCCCCAGAAATGGCTAATGGCTACTCCCAGCCAAGCCGCTAACTTGACAAAAAGGGGTCTTAACTTGCTGATTAAATCCTTAGTTGCTCCTGCCGTCGTATCGAGTTTTTTAATAACGGAAGTTGCCCGCTCAAGCTGCTTGATAATGATTGATTGCTCTGGTTTCTCTTCGTTGGCTTCCTGTTTGGCGTTTGTTGTATATTCAGTGGCTTTGGAGACCACTTCTGACGGCAAAGGAGAAGCTTTTAGCAATTGTTCAATCTGAGCTAGTATCTCTACCGCCTGCTCTTGAGTTATTTGCTCAGTCGTCTCACCTGAAGCCCCCTGCTGAGTAGCAGTCACATTGCCTCCTGCCGCGATCGCCTGTATCTGACCTGTATTAGAGCCAACTATCTGGGTAACTGTTTGCTGACTGGCTTCTGACATAAAATTATCCCCTATAAGTATTTAGACAAAATTGATTATACAATTCCTTCCAAGGAAATCTATCGCACTTCTCGCCTAGTTTCTAATCTTACCGGCATGATCGTGCAACCGAATAAGGCGATCGTCGGTGCTAACGCTTTCGCACACGAGTCGGGAATCCATCAGGACGGGGTGTTAAAACATAAACTCA